>JBEDDQ010000406.1:0-2787 GCA_041176185.1 Armatimonadota bacterium
CCATCTAATCGCCTCTTCGCAGATGTGGCTGTGAACCGCATTTGGGCGGAGTATTTTGGGGTTGGGATTGTGGATTCCACCGATGACTTTCGCGTTTCGAATCCGCCCAGTAATCCGGAACTCCTTGCCGTCCTCAGCGATACATTCATCAAGTCTGGATTTGATGTGCGCGCAGTTGAGCGGTTGATTCTGACATCCGAGACCTACCAGCGTAGCAGTATCATCCTCCCTGGAAACCGCAGCGATACACGCTACTATGCGCGGGCTTACCCGCGCCGCTTGCCGGCTGAAGCAATGATCGATGCCATCGGCGTCGCAACCGGACGCCCGGAGCGCTTTTACCCGTATCCAGCGGAGTATCGGGCGACGATGATTCGTGACAGCCGGATTCAGAACTACTTTTTGGAAACATTTGGGCGACCAAAGCGGGAGGTTGCCTGTACCTGTGAACGCTCGGATGCGCCAAACCTCTCGCAGGCCCTCCACCTCATCAACAGCGGGTTTGTTCACTACAAAGTCACTGAGTGGAATGGCAAAGTGATGCAACTTATGGAGCAGGCGAAAAAGCTCCCCGAATTCCGACAGGACTCGCAGATCATCGAGGAGCTGTACTTATCCACCCTCTGCCGCTACCCGACGGCGAGTGAGCAAAGTCGGATGCTTGCGTATATCAGGGAGCAGAAAGACCGAAAAGTAGCCTTTGAGGACTGCCTCTGGGGGCTGCTGAATGCTGAAGAGTTTGTGTTCAACAAGTGACATATCGATGAAATGGAAAGGGGTGATTTGATGTCGTACGCATGTTCTGGAAAGGTTAGCCGCCGCGATGCGGTTAAGGTTGGTACGCTTGGGATTCTCGGGATGCACCTCTCGCTCTCCGATTTACTTGCCCTTGAAGCACACGCCGCATCATCCCCACAAGGCAATGGCGCGAAAGCCAAATCGGTCATCCTTATCTGGCTGGATGGCGGTCCAAGTCAATACGACACCTTCGATCCAAAGCCGGGAGCCCCTTCAGGAATAAAGAGCACCTTTGGCGCAATCCCATCCAGCGTAACCGGGACGCACATTTGCGAACTGATGCCCGAGACTGCAAAACAGCTGCACCGAAGCACCATCGTCCGGACCGTTGCACATGCCGAGGGCGCCCACGAGCGTGCATGCCACTTGTTGCTGACCGGGTGGACGCCAAACCCTGCGATGGTCTATCCAAGTATTGGGGCCGTTGTCGGTAAAGAGCTGGGACCGGTTGGCCCGATGCCCCCGTACATCACGGTTGTGAACGGGTCATTCGCTTTCAACTACGGCAACTGTGGCTACCTCCCGAATGCCTATAACCCATTCAGTGTTGGCGGTGACCCAAACGATGCCAACTTCCAGGTGCGCGATATCTCGCTGCCTGGCGGGATGGACATTTCGAGAATTGACCGTCGCCGAGGACTGCTTGAGAATATCGACAGTGCGTTCCGCCGCTTTGATGGTACTGCCGAAAAGGCATCCAGAAACACCTTCTACCAGCGCGCCTACGACATGATCTCAAGTCCCAAGGCAAAGGCGGCATTTCAGCTCAAGGATGAAAAACCGGATGTCCGCGACAAATACGGGCGAACGCAGGTTGGGCAGGGCTGTCTCCTCGCACGGCGTCTGGTTGAGGCAGGAGTTCGCTTTGTAACGGTCAACCACTCGGGATGGGATACGCACTCGGACAACGATAAGGCGTGTAAGGGCTGGCTTGTGACGCCGCTAGACAAGGCCCTCGCCGCGCTCATTTCTGATCTTTCCGAGCGGGGACTGCTCGACTCGACACTGGTTGTCTGCATGGGTGAGTTTGGCCGAACGCCTCAAGTCAATGCGCTCGGTGGGCGTGACCACTGGCCGCAGACCGGTTGTGCTCTGTTTGCTGGCGCCGGGGTACCGGGCGGTCAAGTGATTGGTAAGACTGATGAAAAGGGCGCCGAACCAAAGGAACGGCCTGTGAAGCCCGGCGATATTGCTGCAACGCTGTTTGCGAAGCTCGGAATTGATGGCAGTAAAGTCTACGAAACGCCGCAGGGACGCCCGACACGGATTGTGGATGATGGTGTTCCGGTTCCGGAGCTTGGTTAGACCGTGACAATGTTTCGTATGCATCGCTTACTCTCGGCTTGCGTGGTCTGTTTGGCTGCTTTGCCAGCGGTTGCTGCGCCACGGATTACATCCATTTTCCCTGCAGGAGCGATGCGGGGGAAGTCCGTCGAAGTAACCATCCAGGGGACCGGCCTCAAAGACCTCCGCCACGTCCTTGTTCAAGGAAATGGAGTTCAGCTCTCGCTGATGCCTGGGACAGATGACACATCAAGGAAGGCGATGCTCACCGTGGCTCCGGATGCCGCTCCGGGGAGGCGTGAAGTGCGCTTCGCCGATGAACGGGATGCATCCAATGTTCGCATCATTAGTGTAGGCCAGGTCCCGGAAGTCAACGAAGTCGAGCCGAACAACACGCCTGACAAAGTGACACTACAGCCACTGCCGATTTGCTTTAATGGCCGCCTGAGCGAGGGTTCGGACCGGGATGGCTTTAAAGTCCGCCTCCGCAAAGGGCAGGTGGTCTTGATTGAAGTCGAAGGTCTGCGCGTCCTCGCGAATATCTATGAGAGCTGGCTGAAAGGATTTCTTGAAGTCACGGATGCATCCGGTCGGCCACTCGCTACGAATCAGGGCACCGTGGATGACTATTACCGCTGGGATCCTGTCCTGCGGTTTGATCCTCCGTCAGATGGCGAATATACGATTTGGTTTCGTGACCTGAAC
>JBEDDQ010000407.1:0-6413 GCA_041176185.1 Armatimonadota bacterium
GCCTCAAAGAATGCGGTTTCTGTGCCTGCAGGACTTTTGGATGCCGTTTTTGGAGATGTTTGAACGGCGAGTCCCGCACACGCCATGACCGTGCATCCAGCAATCAAAGTGGTTATCCGAGTCTTGATCATTCGATGTGAACTCCCATCCGTGCCTTTGACCTATAGACCGTTAAGGCATAGTAAAAGGTTCAATGTCCCATTGGTGGGACTTTTCACACAGAGATTATCGGTAGCTGGCTGCGCTTCGCACATGGCGGCAACACTTAACATTAGGCACTACGGTGCTTGACGTCACACCATGGTACGGGACTTGCAATGTCGTCATCCATTACCGGAATTCAGGCGGGGAAGATGATGTCGCAGCACTCCACAGTTAAAAGCAGAAGCGCACAGTCAAGCATTTGGCAACCCATTGGTGCAATTGGCGGCGCGGTCATCCTTGGTATTGTTTTGCCGATGATTAAAGGGTGCCAAGAGCGATCTCTGATGAGCCAGCAACAGCCTGCTGCTCCCTCGGTTACGCTAACGGACGATACGCCTGAAGTGGCATCCACAAAACGCTAACCCTACTACGGCTGGTGGAGTGTAAATTTTCCCAAGCCCACTGGCAAGCGGGTGGTTTTGCCATTGCGTGTTGCGATAATGGTCGCTGGCTTAGATGCATCCATAAGTACATTCCAGCGGTTTTCTGTAAGCGCTACAGGCAGAACTTTAGGTCCCACTTGCACCTTTAAGACTGTCCCCGGCGTAGCTTCGCCGGTCACGCTTGAATCTTTCACCGCGGTGACTTCGATGTAAGGCTCGGCGTAGATAATCGATCGGTGATAGGCAGTCATCGCATCGATTTCGCGCTGCGAAACCGTTAGACCGCCCTGTGCGATGCACATTTCCCAGACCATTTTGCGCAGCTGTGCTGCTGTTTTACCTTTGCCTAGGTCGCTTCCATAGAATGACCCACCCGGGCCGTGACAGCGCACGCAGGCTTTGTCGTAGAGGCTTATCGCGCCGCGGAGCGGAAGCACCTCCATCGTTGCCACTGCATTTTTGTCCCCATTGGCAGGTGGAGTTAGCAGTGAAAATGCGAGTGCCGCACAGGGAAGTCCCCATGCGGCACCCATGAAACTACTACTTCGCACCCGTGTAGCTAATACGGTAAACGACACCTGCTGCGTCATCCGCGAACAGGATGGAGCCATCCGGGGCTTCCGTACAGTCTACGGGACGACCCAGTGGCTTGTTGTCCTTGTCGAGGCATTTGACAATTGTGAGCATTCCGTAAGGCTTGCCCATTTCTTTGTCGAACAGAACACGGTCTACAGAGTAACCCGCGCGAAGCGTCGTTCCGCCTCCGTTGCCGTGATGCGCGACAAAAGCATCCGCATAGTGGTCCGCTGGGAAGTGTGTCTTCTTTGCCACAAAGCAGAATGAATTTGATGCAGCATGGGCGGGGAAGTTCCAGCCTGGGGTGACGGTCTCTGCGGCGATCTTAAGCAGGTCTGGGAGATCCTTGAATTCCGGGCGTGGGACGCCATAGCCCATGATGAATGGGTGCCCGTAGAACTTACCGCCAGCATAGAGGTTGAACTCATCGGTTGGGTTAAGGTTTGAGATAGGGGTGTTACCCGGTGTCTCGCCGTATGGATCGCCAAACTTATCGGAGCCGTGGTCTACGCCCCAGAGGTCTGTGGTCCCTGGCCGCATCCGCAGCTTTTCGTTGTTACGGATTCCACCAGCGACCAGAGTCTTACCGCTGCCATCTTTGGCGAACTTCCAGATCTTCTGGCGGTCGGTTGCACGCATATCACTGGCATTTGCCGCATCCCCGATGCCTGTATAAATGGCATCCGCGGTGACTTCAAGTGCACGCCACCAGTGTCCTCCACCACTTGGGAGGTCCTTAATGACGGTGATGTCTTCATCGGCTACGCCATCGTTGTTCGTATCACGTGCCTTATGGATTTCACCGGACTGGGAGTACCAAAGCCACCCACCTTCGAATGCCATCCCGTGGACGGTAGGCTTGCCCGTTACGAAAGCCGTGGATGCTTCATAAACACCATCTTTGTCTTTGTCAACAAAAGCACGAATCTCGCCTGGATTTGGCCGGCTGATGAAGAGGGTTCCCTTGTCATCGAATTCGAGGAAGCGTGTTCCTGGTTGCTCGGCGGCGATGGTGACCTTGTAGCCAGGGCGGACCCAGAAGTTTGGGACATCGTCCTGAACAGGCTGGACGGGTAGTGCGGCGACAGTGATGGCGGCGATCAAACTCCACATAAAATGTTCTCTCCCACGGGGTTGTCACCCGTTTGTTTGTCAGATGTTCGTATTCCCGAATCGGCTACGGGATTCCTGCCCGGTAATGCCGGATGTATCCCGTGTAACGTTGATAAAAAGTGCTATCAACTCCGATGGATGCCCACCGGGTTACGGTGCCTTATCCCTAAGCCCTTTGAGCGGGAAGTCTTTGCTGGATTGTGTTGACGGTTTGTTCACTCATCGATTCACGAAAAGCTATTCTCCTCGGTCGGCCAAGCTAAATTCTTGTGGAATCTAGAGAGGGTAGAACTAATTTTTAGCATCCAACATGGTTGGTGTGCATGAATTCACCTAAACCTTATCCCCAAGTCCCTTGAGGGGGAAGTCTTTGCTCGGTTTATGTTGCCTGCGTGCGTAGTCATCAAAGTCGGACACTACGAGGCGGGCTTTCGATGCGACATTTGTGAGCTCACGCGGATCTTCGCGGAGGTCGTAGAGCTCCCATGGCTGACTGCCTTTGTCGAGGTTTCCGCGGATGGCCTTAAAGCGCTCGTTCCAGACGGCCTGCCAGCCTCCGTATCCGGCAAACTCTCGGTACAGAAAGCGCTTTTTATGCTTACTTGGCTTTCCGAAGAGCTCATTTGCATGGCTTACACCATCGATGTTTTTGGGTATGACCTCGGATGCATCCAGGAGCTCAAGCAGCGTCGGAACCCAGTCTTCAAAACCCGAGAGCGTGTCGGTTGATTGGCCAGCGGTGATGCGTCCCTTCCACGAGATGATTGCCGGGACGCGGATGCCACCTTCGTACATCGAGCCTTTACGTCCACGCAGTCCATTGGCTGAGTCAAAGTAGTCGGTGTCTGTGCCCCCGAGCTGGTCATAGAGTGGGCCGTTATCGGATGTGAACACAAAGATGGTGTCATTTTCGAGACCAAGGCGCTTGATGGTTTCGACGACTTGCCCGACGTGTTTGTCGAGCTCCCGGATCATCGCAGCGTAGGTTGCGCGAGGATGTTGGTTTGGCAGGTAGGACTTCCCACCGGGGTAGGGAGTGTCGGTGCCATGTTTGCCAACTTCGGCTTTTGTTGCATCTGTGGGGGCTTGCAGCGCGAGGTGCGGGATGGTGGTCGGGATGTAGCAGAAGAACGGCTCGTTTTTATGCGCTTCAATCCAGTAGCAGGCTTCCCGTGTGATGCGTTCCGGAGCGTACTCATTGCCGATAAAGCCATCGTAGGATTTGGAATCTGCCGGGTTATCGGTAGGTTTCAGCTTTTGATTCGGGCTGAAGTCAGGATTGTTTAGGGGGACTTTGCGACTGCCATCATCGAGGAAGGCCGGATAGTGGTTATGTGCATGCCGCTGCCCATGGTAGCCGAAGAAGCGGTTGAAGCCACGCTTGAGCGGTTCGCCTGAGTTACCTGGTTTTCCAAGGCCCCATTTTCCAAAGCCGCCACAGATATAGCCGAGCTCACTGAGGAACTCACTCAGAATGGGGAGATTTGCCGGCATAGGCATTTGTTCGTCAAGTCCGACATCTTTGTTATCGCGAACAGGCGCGTGTCCTGAGTGGAGACCCGTCATGAGGACGCAGCGGGATGGTGCGCAGACGGGGCTCCCGCTGTAGTGGCGAGAGAAGCGTGTGCCTTGCTCTGCTAATTTGTCGATGTTTGGAGTGGAAAAGCGCTTTTGCCCAAAGCTGGAGATGTCGCCGTAGCCAAGGTCATCCGCGAGGAAGAAGACGATGTTTGGGCGGCGGTTTTGGCGTTTGGTGGGGATGTTGGAACGGGTGAACATGGCGTTGGATGCTCCCGGTGGAATTACCGGTAGTCTACATCCGAATTGCGGTTCGTCCACAAAGCAGAAACCCCGGGCTATCGTAAGATAGCCCCGGGGTGGGGGATTCAAGCGTAGGTTCTCAGGAGCTAGCCCACCTTGACCTTTTGACCGGGAATCAGGCGCTTGTCTGGAATCCGTGGGTTCTTGTACTTGATGCCTTCAAACGTAATCTGAAGAATTTCGTGTGCGACACGTGTGTCAGACTTATCTGCGTTCATCATTCTCCAGTGGCCCGAATGCTTGCTTCCAAATAGTATCTGGGCAGTGTGCTTAATACGCTGCGTCTTTGAATCTATTGTGTCAGCCGACATTCCCGTGGCACTGAGAAGGTGCTCAAGGTTTGACCGGGATGCCTTCACAACGTGCCAGTTCTTTGGCAAGTTTCTCGCAGCCAAGTAGGATTTGAGCTCCGGCAAAGTGTCAGGCTCCGGATCAAGGGACACACTTATCACAACGGTCTCTTTACGGAGCTCAGGCGACATTATCACCAGAATCTTCCGCAAGTTCATTGTTGTACCAGGGCATGTTCCATTACATCGGGTGTAGAAGAACTGGATGATTAGGTTCTTACCCTCACTCAGCGCAGTAATGCTTGTTGCCGTGCCATCGGTTTTTGTGACGATGGTGTCCGGCGTCCAGCTGTGTTGCACATGCTTTTGCGTAAGGACGATGGGGCCCCGTGGAATCCACAGGGCAATCTTGATAGGGTCGTCCTTAAGGGATGATATTGTACCAAGCCATCATTGCCATATCTTCGTGCCCAAGGTTGTGACAGTGGAACACATAAGGGCCGGTGAACGTGCGGAACTTAACGTACTGCTGGCAGGAGCTGGTGTTGGATTGCAGGAGGACATCCTTTCGTCCGTGTTCCCATGGCTGAGGTGTTGAACCGCCGCGCTTGAGGATACGGAAGAACTCCTGGTGGATGTGGAGTGGGTCATCCCATCCGCCGCCCTTGACCGTGACATTCCAGCATTCAGCTGAACCAAGTTTGGGCTGGAACATCGGTACATTTGGTTTCCATGGAGGACCATTGATGGTCCAGATGCCGCAGGCCTGTGACAGCTCGACTGTTCGTGGTGCAAGAACCTTCGTCATGTCGATCGGCGAGAGTGGACGAAGGACTGCAGGGACGCGGCTTGGGTCTGCCGCTGCCGTTGCACGTTCGACAACAAAGAGGACTAAAGGGTTGCCCGTTGGGGAGACGCCGACAGGCTTGTTGCCATACGTCTGAAGCAGGTGATCGTTGAGCGTAATCTGAGTCCCATTTGCAGACTTGCTGCCGTCAACGATGAGTTCGTAGCGCTCAGAGTTTCCCATTTGGTGCTGGGTGACGGTTACTGGTGCCGGGAGGAGACCACCATCGGATGCCATGATCTGGAATGGCAGCCGTGTCTTGCCGTTCCAAAGGCGGAACATCCACTCGCGGGCAACTGAGCCCTCGAGGAGGCGGAACCGGTACTTGCGGCGCTGGACATTGAGGAATGGCTTTACTTTTCGATCCTGGACGACGCGTCATAGGATTAGCAATACGTCCACCCTCAACTCCAGACGATGGCAAAGTACATCCGCCGCTTGCGTTTCGCCCATCAATAGAGTCCGTGTGAGATAGCGTGTCTACAAGTGTCAAACAGCCCACACCATGCGGTGCGGGCTGCTTTCAGATGACAATCAATCAAACAAACAGGCTGGATGGATTAGGCTCTGGATCGCCGGTTTCTGTCCAGTGTGACGCCAGGGCGCCGCGGGTTGCGATACTGAACACCATCGAATGTGATTTGGAAAAGCTCCTTCACCACGTGAGGTTCAGACCACTGGGGGTTGGCCATACGCCAACGTCCCGTTCTTTGGCTTCCGAAGATGACCTCGGAAGCGTGTACGATAGCCTTCGTCTTCTTATCATATGGCTCAGCATTGAATCCGATAGAGTCCAGCAGAGAGTCGAGTGCCTGACGGTCGCAGCGGGCAACCTGCCACCATTGTGGCAGATTGTTCCGGCTGGCGAACGCTTTCAAGTCTCCTGTCGTATCCCGCTCAGGGTCGAGCGAAATAGATAGAATCATTGCATTTTTCTCAAACTTCCCAGGCATCATCCGCGCAATCTTTTTGAGGTTGTGCGTCGTTACCGGGCAGCTGCCATTACACCGCGTATAGAAGAAGTGCAGGACCAGGTCACGTTGCTGTGCAAGTGCACTAATCGTCGTCTTCGTTCCATTCTTCAGTGTAATAGGCGCATCAGGCGTCCAGTTCTTCGGTGTCACCCGCATCGGAACGAGCATAGGCTCCCTCCGAATACGGGGATCGACACGGATCGGG
>JBEDDQ010000408.1:0-3493 GCA_041176185.1 Armatimonadota bacterium
CGCACGCACTCCGCCAATCAAGACCCCCACGATGCCAGCGCCGTACTCAGGAATGGTCCCAAGGGATGCCTTTGCACGCATCGTTGAAGACCCACCCGCAGCTACCGGAGGCTCGCTGAAAACAAGACGCTCACGGCCATCCGCAACCCGCTCAACAACACGCGCCGCAAGCTGGCTGACCTTGGCAATGCCATCGATGTCCAATTTATCCGCCGTATCACTTGGCCGATGATAATCCGCATGCAAGCCCGTAAAGAAGAACGTCACCGGAACCTTAGCCGCCTGAAATGGCTGGTGATCACTGCCACCACTCGTGGAGTCCTCGAGAACCACATTCAGACCCGACTGCCGCACAAGCGGCGAAACAACCGATTCCCAGCCCGGACTCGTCTTGACGCCAATTAGCGACAAACGACTCTTATCCTTCATCCGACCAACCATGTCGAGGTTAACCATCGCCACCGTGTCTTTTATCGGGTAAACCGGGCTCTTTACATAGTGGACAGAACCCAATAATCCAAGCTCTTCGCCTGAAAATGCGATGAAGACAACCGTCCGCTTTGGTCGGTTCGCAGGGGATGACAAAATTGATGCGATCTCAATCAGCGCGCTCGTGCCGGATGCATTGTCATCCGCGCCGTGGTGGATTGCTGGAGATTTATTGTCCGCAAGCGATGACGCCCCGCCCATCCCGAGGTGGTCGAGGTGTGCACCCACAACGACAACTTCCTTTGAAAGCTGCGGGTCAGTGCCTGGCAACACACCAATAACATTATGTGTGGTCACCTCAAATGGCTGCATCGTAAGCGACAGGCTCCCACTCGTTGGCAGCTTTCCAGCTGGCGAAAATGCCTCCTTCAGCATCACGACAACCGGCAGGCCATAGTCAGCGGCAGGACCTTCTGCATGGATGCCAAATGCGCCATCCGTGTTCTTATCCGCGAGGAGAATCACTCCAGCCGCTCCTGCATCCCGAGCGCCCGCAACCAAGCCAGCCTGCTTGATTAAACCCGAATCACTCGGAAGCGGAATCACAGCAATCGCACCCTTGAGGTCTGCGCCAGGGGATGCCGCAATAAGCTTTGCCGAAACATTTCCACTGCCGCTGCGGGGATGAACCATCACCGATGCAGCGCCTTTAATAGCACGGCCATCCACACGGACAGTCACCGATCCTGCAGGACGATTTCCCATTGCCACTTTAAAGGGTTGCAGCCACGTCCCGGGAGCCGCGCCAGGCGTCAGGCCGATGGCTGCAAATCGGGATGCCACATGACCGGCGGCGAGCGCATTTCCGGGCTCACCTGTGCCACGGCCGGCGAGCCGATCGGATGCCAAATAGGTGACATCTGCGCGGATGGACTGCACATCTCCCGAAATCAACCCAAGCGTCGCACACAGCACGGACATCACCATAGTTCTAATCCTCCCAGCCAAACAATAAACCGTCGTGAATCATGCACGGTTTCAAGGGGGAAATGCTTCCGCAATTCGCCCGGTATTGCACCAACTTACCGCCAATTCACTGAGACATACAAGAAACACCCATGAGGTCCCTAAACATACGAGGGTAGTTGATTATGAAATTTATTACGTTAAGTTCCATGTAAATGTTGCAACGGCACATATGTTGCACTTGATACACCACAAGGACGGATAACCAATGTTCAACGACGAAAAATCATTACGCCTACAGGTTTCATGGCAACGTATCAAGGACCAGGTAGCACCGAGCAGCTCTGAATATGCCTGGAAGGTTCGCCAGCGGATGGCGCATGACACAAACCCGCTCTGGAACCGGATGAGTGACACCGTTGAAGCCCGCACATTTGCCGCCGGCTGTGGAGCAAAGACGCTCGATGTGTTGGGGACATATGCATCTATCGATGACATTGATTGGGAAAAGCTTCCATCAACGTGCTTTCTGCGGGGTTCGCAGGAACACTCCACACGCTTGTTACGTTATGAGAATCAGTGGTTTCTGTACGGAAATGGCGATGCCTTCTGTGAAAACGATGGCCGCTTTCAGATTACGGACCGCGCAGTCAGATTTTCTATCAACGACACGGATGCAAAGACAATCGCATCGATGTGGCTGTCGACATCCATCCGTAACAGATCATCAGACATGAATCAGGGCTTCGTGGATGCCAGTATTGTTGTGGAACCATTTCTCCTTGATGAAAATGGACAGCAACCCGTCAAGTACCGTGTCTATTGCTTCAATGGCACTCCAGAAATGATTGAGCTGACATCCCCGACGATCACCCGCCTCGGCGGCTGCGCACTTTACACACCAGAATGGACTCGTGTCCGCCAATCCATTCATAGTGGCGCCGCCCCCATGTTCGACTTCAAGCGACCGGAAGGTTTGCAGGGCATGATTCGGGATGCGATGGCGATAGCATCCGGCATCGACCACGTCTGTATCGAGTTCATGGTCACCCCAACCGGACCAGCCATCCACCGGCTGGTTGGAACGCCTTACCGAGGCCAAACGGGCACTCCAAGCCGCTGCCCGGATGTCCAACAATGGCTGGCAAGCCTATGGAATGTGGATACCACTTGGTACAACCACATCCCACGTCAGCTACAACCCGAGCTCGTCAGCGAGCAGGTCTGGAGTGTCGCCGCCTAAAAACATTCAGGATGACTTTGGCATCACCGGTAGCCCTGCGGCCGCATGCTCCCATGCAGCAATCAGCTTGTCCTCAAAGTCATCCCCAACGATATCTGGAAGACGGCCATCCCGTTCCATCCACGCAAGGGTGCGCCGGGTGCCTTCTTCGAAGGTAATGGTCTGACCTTGGTAGCCAAGCGCTTTAAGCTTGTCATTGCTAAAAATGGATGTCCACTGAAAGATCTCCCGCAGACCGCCGGACCAGCCTGGGGCGCAGGTGGCTAGCACATCGGATGGCATGTAAACCGGGCAATATGTCCCTCCGACAACATCTGCAACGGTCTGGTGATAGTGGTCCCAGGTATGCCACTCATCCCCGGTGATATGAAACACCTCCCCAAACGCTTTAGGATTACCAAACGTGGTGAGAAACCCCTGCGCTACGTCATCCACGTGACAGGCCGCCCACAGACCGGTTCCATCGCCCGGAACAATAAGCTTCCGACCCGCACGTAGGCGGGCGACAAAGGGTTCCCAGGGACCAAATGGGCGTAAGATGCCGCCGCCTTCGCCGTACGAATGGCTTGGGCGCATGATGGTAACGGGAACGCCTTCATCCGCGTGCAGCTTTAGGAGTTGCTCTTCAATCGCAGCCTTGTTCCAGCCATACTGACCTACGGAGTGATACGGCTCGCTTTCGGTCATCGGGATGTTCACAGGTCGTCCACTGGTCACGCACACAGTGGATGTATGTACAAACTGTCCAAACTTGCCTGAGAGCGCACGGAGTGCCGAGAGGGTGTCATCGATGTGATAGGCAATCATATCAACGACCACATCAAAGGTTTCGCCTTCGAAGGCAGCCTCAAAGGT
>JBEDDQ010000409.1:0-3824 GCA_041176185.1 Armatimonadota bacterium
GTGCACAGCCTCTGCTGCCGACCATGGCGTATCGGGCATATTGCATGCTGCCACGGTGCGTGCAAGGAGAGACAGGACGGCTATGGATGCAAGTGATTTGCCGATGTCATCCTTGCGGGCGAGATCACGGGCGATGGTCTCAAAGTGCGGGCTAACGTAGGATGTTTCAATCGGTAAAAATGGCTCCCCGATTGGGTGTCCCATGATTCTGCAAACATTGTCAATATCTTCACCCACGATGTGCAGCCAGTCGTTGCACCAGGATCCGGACACGGATGTGTACCAATGTGGGGTTCCCGGAGGGAGCATAATGATTGTTCCAGGTTGCACTGTAAAGGAATCGGTACCGATTCTAACCTGCATATGATCATGCAAGCGGACCCATATGGTTTCATGAAAGCCATTTGGGCGGTCAACCGCAAAACCATCCGATTCGCGTCTGCGCGCACCGAAGGCTTTGACTTCAATTTGTGGGACTATTTCGCTAATGCTCATCGTAGGATTCTGCAATGATTTCGTTACAGCATACAATATAAAGTACACCACTGCGGAATAATATGCAAAACGTATAAGGTTGCACATCGCAGTGTAATCACATCTGGGAGACCCTATGTTTCGACCTACCGCTATCCTTGCAACCGCCATCAGTGTCAGCCTGCTTGCCGCATCCAGCATCAATGCACAGGATGTAACCGTAAATATCCAAGCGGACAAACCGGGACGCTCCGTCAACAAAAACATGTATGGCATCTTCCTCGAAGAGATTAACCACGGCGTGGATGGCGGTCTCTACGGTGAAATGGTTGCTAATCGGGCCTTTGAAGACAGCCGTCCCCCGGAAGGCTTCAAAAAGGTCGGAGACAAGTGGGTATCCGATGCCGGTTGGGACAGTGGCTTTAATGTAAAACCCGGTAGCGTCCCCCGCTGGCAGCTGGACCAACGTGGTGGCAAGGCGGAGTGGTGGGTAGTGCCAGTCAGTGGATTGAACCAGAACTCTCCTTACCACTTACGCGTTAACGTGACACAGCCGGCGGGCACGGGTAAGGCTGCCGCTGTACGCAACACTGGATTCTGGGGCGTTGGTTTCCGAAAAGGCGCATCCTACAAGATTGTCGCACATATCCGCTCGACCACCGGGGATGTCCGCAAAGTTCGAATACTTGGCGATGACCGCTACGGCAATGCTGTTACATCCACGCTATCTGGGACATCGGTTGGCAACGGATGGACCCGTATCGAAGGCACTATCACGGCAAAGAAAACCATTGACAATGCCCTACTAACCTTGGAACTTCCATCCAAGGGCACGATTGACATCGACTATGTAAGCTGCTTCCCAGTCAACACCTGGAACAACCGCCCCAATGGCCTCCGAAGCGACATCGCCAAAATGATTGCCGACATGAAGCCCGCCTTTGTGCGCTTCCCGGGCGGCTGTGTTGTAGAGGGTGGCTCACCCGAGATGACCTACCGCTGGAAGGATGGCATCGGTCCCGTTGAGGAACGCTACGAGCGCTGGAATGCTTGGAACTATCGACGAACGCACGGCATGGGCGCTTTGGAATACCTTCAGTTCTGCGAGGACCTGAAAGCTCAACCGATGTGGGTGGGGTTTGCAGGCCAAACATGCATCTATCGCAATGCACAGCATGTCCCCCTTTCGAGTATGAGCTGGGTCATCGATGACAATATCGACTTCTTGCAATATGCAATTGGGGATCCGACATCCGAGTGGGGCAGCAAGCGTGCAGAAGCCGGACATACCGCTCCATTTGCAAATCCACTGGTTGAGATTGGCAATGAAAATGTCGGTCCTGAGTATGAGACCCGCTACAAAATGGTCTACGCGCAGGTCCACAAGCTCTTCCCAAGCCTCACGACGATTGCGGACTACAACATCCCGAATGCTGAGTTTGACCTCATCGATGAGCACTATTACAACTCGCCGAGCTGGTTCTTTGGTAATTTCAACTTCTATGACAACTACAACCGCAAGCAGAAGCCGGTTTATGTTGGCGAGGTAGCGGTCACGACGCCCGAGGGTGGTCCTGATAAGGGGAATATGGTCGCAGCGCTGAGCGAAGGCGTATTCCTGATGGGCTGTGAGAACAACGCCGATGTGGTCAAGATGGTCTCGTATGCGCCGCTGCTTGCGCATGTGAATGGCAAGTCGGGCTGGCACGGGATGATTCTCTTTGACAGCCTCCGCACGGCGGGTACGGTCTCTTACCACCTTTGGAAGCTGTTCCATACAAACCGCCCGGATGTCACGATCCCGACAACACTCAAGAGCGCAACCGGTGGCCGCAAGACATTCGATGGCAAAATCGGTGTCGGCACATGGCTGACGAGTAGTGAATACAAAGACATCTCTGTCACAGCGGGTGGCAAGACGGTTTATGACTCCAATACCAATGGCTTCCCCGGCGCGAAGACCGAAGGTGGCATTTGGCAAACATTTGGCAGTGTCGCGAAGCAAGTCGGCAATGAAACCGGAACCTACACCTTTGGAGATGCCAGCTGGTCTGAGTACACGCTTAAGCTAAAAGCACGCAAGATCTCAGGCGACGAAGGCTTTCTTATTGTCTTTGGTGACAAGTTGGGCCAGCGATATTGGTGGAACATGGGCGGCTGGGGTAACCGCGAGCATGGAATCGAGCGTAACCGAGCGCCGGTCGGCCAGCGTGTACCGGGGCGTATCGAGACGGGACGCTGGTATGACATCGAAGTCAATGTCAGCGGTGGGTTGATTGTCTGCAAGCTGGATGGCAAGGTCATCCACACGGTTCCTGTACCGGACACATCCGATGTCTACGCAAGCAGCGGCTACGATACATCGAAAAAGGAAGTCGTTGTAAAGCTGGTCAACTCCACAAGTGCGACAAAGGCCTTTGGTGTCTCGATGTCCGGGTTATCTGGCGTTAGCAACAAGGCAACGCTGACGATTATCCGCTCGGATGACCCACAGGCGAATAACTCGCTGCTTGAGCCAAACAAGGTTGTGCCAATTGTGTCGACGATTGCATGGCCACCGGCAAACGGCAAGGTTACGCTTGGCAGCAATGCCCTCGCTATCATCCGGTTTAAGGCACGTCAGACCAAGTGATGTCAAAGAGGTCATGGATTGTTCCACCCGGGATTCAGGTCACGGGTGGGCCATGGCTGACTGCGCAGGAGGTAACTGCACAGCGTCTCGGTGCTTATCGCCCGGATGACCTCTTGTATAGTTTTCGTGAAACGGCGGGGCTCGCCCCCGCCGGGACGCCTCAAAAAGGCTGGCAAGCGCCTTCATCGGAGCTCCGCGGACACTTCACCGGCCACTACCTGAGCGCAGCCGCCCGCGCCATCCGCTGCGGCTTCGTAGACCTCACCCCAAACATCGAGCACGTTGTGACCGGCCTCCGGGATTGCCAAAACGCTATCGGGTCCGGCTATGTTTCTGCATTTCCTGAAACGTTCATCGACCGCGTCATCGCCCGTGAAAAGGTCTGGGCGCCTTGGTACACCCTCCACAAAATCGGGCAGGGCCTCCTAGATGCGCAGGTCATTTCGGAAACGCCCCTCGCCGGTGATGTCTGCCGGAAGTTCATTGGCTGGGTTCAGCAGCGCATGGATGCCCTTTCCGATACAGACATGCAGCGGATGCTTGCGACTGAGCACGGCGGGATGTCCGATTTTCTGGCACAGGCCGCGGTTGTTTTTGATGATGCATCCATGCTGATGCTTGCGAAGCGGTTTCTCCACCGCGACGTTATCAGTGCTATTCAAGAAGGCAACTGGAAATGGTTTGAAGGCCGGCATGCGAATACGCAGATTCCGATTGT
>JBEDDQ010000410.1:0-5284 GCA_041176185.1 Armatimonadota bacterium
GCTTACGGTACTCGCGGAAGTAAGCTGTGGTATTCTTGCCGGCTCTGCCCACGAGGTCCATCTTGCTACGGTCAAAGCGGATGGTTTCGCCGCTAAGGTAGGCGATATTCGCGAGGTGGCAGACCATGGTAGTCTTTGCCATCGATGCCAGGCTTGACCGGGTCTGCTGGCGGGTGCGGACACCATCCAGCCAGTTCTGCCAGTGGTCGTTGACGCCTGGTGCTTCCTCTTTGTCCATCGGCTCGCCATTTGGCTCATGGACGCTCCAGCCACCGCGCCAGACACGGACACAGCGGCCATCTGCGCCAACCCATTCCACGCCGCAGTCAGGACGGTTTGCGTAGTCACGGCCCGTTGACCAGGTCATGACGACATCGGGGTTTTCGAACTTGAAAATGGCCTCAACTGTGTCGGGAGCTGTACGGTCATCCGTAGGGTAGGCCAGCTTTCCGCCGTATGCGCTCACGGATGTCGGCATCGCGAGGTCTTCATTGTTTGGGCTGAGGCCGAGGAGTGCGATGTCCAGCATGTGAACACCCCAGTCACCCGTCATGCCGGTACCAGTGTTCATAAACCAGCGCCAGTTGCCGTGGACATGGTTTGACTTGTAGGGAACCATTTTCGCAGGGCCAATCCACATGTCGTAATCAAGGGATGATGGCGGCATGGTTGGTTTCTCGTTCCCAACCTTGGAGCCATCCGTGCGCCATGCACGAACCATCACGATTTTGCTGCCCAGCTTGCCGGCGCGGACATAGGAGATGGCATCCGTGAACTCTTTCCCGCTGCGCTGCCAGGTCCCAACCTGCACAATCTTCTTGTGGTAGGCAACAGCATTTGCCATCGAGCGGGCTTCTACAAAGTTGTGGGAGATAGGCTTTTCGCAGTAGGAGTCCTTGCCTGCCTCAACGGTATGGATGAGGTTGAGGGCGTGCCAGTGGTCAGGAGTCCCGACGATAATGGCATCGATGTCCTTGCGCTCAAGCATTTTGCGATAGTCTTTGAAGAGCTCAGGCTTGCGACCATACTTCTTTTCCACATCCCGGATATCGCTCGTCATGCGGTTTGTATCGACATCGCACAGGGCGGCCACTTCGACGCCCTGCTTGCTCATAAGGTTGCGCATGTTGGCGGCGCCCATGCCACCACAGCCAATCAGTCCCAACACAATTCGGTTGTTGGCACCCTGTACACGGTTGTAGTTCATGTTGGAACGTTCACCAGTACAGGGTGCGCTTCCTGCATTCCGGCAGGCTACTCCGGGTTACAGACAAGGGAATGCCGATGACTACAATTTACGATTATCAATCAGCTGTGTTGTCATCGGCATGCGTGTTCGTGTTTTGATGGATGGAAAATCTAGAGTTTTTCGACCAAGTACTTCAGTCTCAGCTCGCGGTTGTGCTTAGAAAGGTCTGGATCGCCTATTCCATGACGGCTGGTCGGGCTTGGATAGAGCATCATGTCAAACTTCTTTCCAGCCTTCTGCAGCGCGTAAACCAGCTGCATCGAGTTCTGGACATGGACCGGTAAACAGATAAGAGAATACCGGTGCCATCATTGTTCGAGCGTTAGAGTTTTTCGACCAAGTACTTCAGTCTCAGCTCGCGGTTGTGCTTGGAAAGGTCTGGATCGCCTATTCCATGACGGCTGGTCGGGCTTGGATAGAGCATCATGTCAAACTTCTTTCCAGCCTTCTGCAGCGCGTAAACCAGCTGCATCGAGTTCTGGACATGGACATTGTCATCCATCATCCCGTGCACAATCAGCAAGTTCCCGTTTAGCTTCGCCGCACCCGCCACGACGCTACCTGCCTTGTAGCCGGCTGCATTTTTCTGGGGCGTTCCCATATAGCGCTCGGTATAGATGGTGTCATAAAGCTGCCAGTCCATGACGCCTGCGCCGGCAATCCCGACTTTGAACATATCCGAATGCGTCAGAGCATAGGCTGACATAAAGCCACCAAAGCTCCAGCCCTCGATGGCAACACGCTTCGGATCCGCATAGCCAAGCGTGTCAAGCGCCTTAAGGCCATCCTCGATGTCCCGGAGCTCGCTCACCCCAAACTGTCTCCAGCAGGCTGTTCGGGCTGCATAACCCCGTGGGTTTGCCGTGCGGTTATCGCACATCCAGACAGCGATGCCTTGTTGTGCCAAATATTGATGAAGGACTTGTCCGTTCACCGTAGACCAGGCGTTGCGAGCCGTTGGGGCATCCGGGCCGGCGTAAACCGGACAATAAACCGGCACGCGCATCCCTGGTTTCCAGTTTGGTGGGAGGAGGAGCGTCCCTTCAAGGACGTAGCCATCTCTTGCCTTAACCTGTATGAACTTCGGAATCCCAAGGCTGTATTCTTTTGATGCTGCCGGAGCCGCGTACTTACCCAGCACCCGGAGAACCTTGCCCTCATCATCGCAGATGCGGATCTCGCCAGGGTTCTCGGCCGAGGATACGGTATCGATGAAGAATTTACGCCCCGGGGCGAAGTTTACGACGTGGGTTCCAGGACCGGATGTCAATCGCACTGGCCGCCCCTTGCCATCGAGACGGGCGCGCATCATGTCAGAGCCGGAAACCTGCTCCACATTGGACTCAACATAAATGGTGCCGGCTTCTTCATCCACAAAGGTAACCCGCCGGGCATCCCACATGCCTTCTGTTACCGTCGCCGTAAGTGTGCCATCCAGCTTGTAGCGGTAAATGTGCCGATAGCCGCTACGGTCGCTCATCCACAGAAAAGAGCCATCCTTCAACCACATCGGGTAGTCGGTGACATCAATCCACCCACTATTGCTTGATTCACGGAAGAGACGCTTGGGCTCCTTTGGGTTGGCTGCATCGGCGGTGATGACATCGAGAAAGGTCTGTTCCTTGTTCTGCACTTGGTAGAGCAGTTTTTTGGAGTCAGGTGTGAAGGCAAACCGGACGACGAGGCGGTCTTCAGGAGTGTAGGCATCCAAAGGTACCTGAACGGGCTTCGGACTGGCTTCTGTGACATCCACAATCCAAAGCGTGACCAGCGGATTGGCCATTCCTGCCTTCGGGTAAAACCAAGGCTCGAGTGCCTGAGCCTGTGGAAGATGGTCGGTCAGCGTGATGGGTTTGACGGGGGCTTCATCGAGACGGAGATAGGCGATGTAGCGGCCGTCCGGGCTCCAGCGATACCCCCAGCGGCTCCCACGGCCATAGATTTCTTCATCGTAGACCCAGTCGAGGATGCCGTTAAGGATTGTCGCTGAGCCATCGGTGGTGATGCGCTTTTCGACATTGGTGCCCTTTTCGGTCACATAGAGGTCATTTTGCTTTACGGATGCTATTCGTTTACCTGTTGGGTCCGTTAGGTTGCCATTTCCGCCACCCGGGATGCCGCCTCCGCGCCGCCGGGCATTCAGTGTATTGCGCTGCTCATCGGGCGTCGCAAGGCTGCGGTTTGGGCGTTGTTCGCCTGAGCGGGCATCGTAGGAATAGGTCTTACCGTTTTGCTCGACGGTATAGGTTTGCGCATCCAGCCACGAGACCTTGAGGGGGGCTTCGGGGGTGAGGCGAGCGCCAAATCCGAGGGCTTCCTGAAATGTGAAGGTGCGCGGACCCTGAGCAAGCGCTGTTGGTGCAAGTGCCAGTGTGGCTGCCGTGAGTAACACAAACCGTCTTGTCATACATCCATCTCCTGCGGGATTTGTGTGCTCCCGAGCTCGCTTTACTATGAGGCATTCTATCGCTGGAGGGTGTTTCCAGAGGTCGATAATGGTCAGACGCAGCATCTTGAAGGCGTGTTCGTTTAACGTGATGTCCTAATAGCTTGGCAGCCGATTACCAGATTAGATTGTCGCATTGCCGGTGCCCTTCAGTAATCAATTAACGTCCGCGATACATGAGTGATGGATCACAATGCCATCACCGTTCTTACGACTGCCGGATGGTGCAGCTGTCTGCACATTTTGCACCCTGCGCGGTGGGCGGTAGGATACACGTCATGGATGCAGCATCAAACGCCGACAAGGCAAAATCTCTCGAAGAAACACCTCTCTCCGTCTCCCATGGAGAAGTAACCGTTGGTGACAAAACGCTCGCCTACACCGCCAAAGCCGGCTACCTTCCTATTAAGGATAAAGATGGCGGTATCGATGCGCTTTTGTTCCACACGTACTACACCCTCGATGGCGTAAATGACCCAAAGGACCGCCCACTGCTGATCGCGTTCAATGGTGGCCCTGGTTCCAGCTCTGTCTGGCTGCACCTTGGGACGATTGGCCCCAAGCGTATCGCGATGCTCCCGGATGGCTCGCTGCCTCCGCCGCCATACATCATCGAAGACAACCCCTTTACATGGCTGGATGTCGCGGACATCGTCTTTATCGACCCTGTCCAAACCGGCTACTCCCATGCAAAGGATGAAGAAACGGCGAAGAAGTTCCTCGGCGTTGATGGAGATCTGGACTGCCTCTCTGAGTTCATCCGCCTCTTCCTGACACGTAACAACCGCTGGGCAAGCCCGCTCTTTATGGCTGGCGAGTCCTATGGCACAACTCGTGGCGCCGGTCTCGCCGGGCGACTTGTTGATATGGGTGTTGCCCTCAGCGGACTAATCCTGATCTCGACCGTGCTGCACTTCCAGACGCTGTCGTTTGCAAATGGCAATGACCTTCCGTTTGTGCTGTTCCTCCCAACATATGCCGCAACTGCCTGGTACCACGGCAAGCTGGACCGGACACTGTTACGCAAGCCGGTCGAGGAAATCGTACGTGAAGCGGAAGCATTTGCGATTGGTGAGTATGCATCCGCATTGATGCAAGGCGATCGCCTCGCGCCAGCTGTGCGGACACGGGTCCTACGCCAGCTTGTTCGCCTGACAGGCCTCAGTGCTGAGTATCTGGAAAATGCTGACCTCCGCATTGACATCTGGAAGTTCTGCAAGGAGCTCCGCCGCGCAGATGGCGTTGTCGTTGGGCGTCTGGACAGCCGAATCATGGGTCAGGAAGGCCGCGGGACAGCGGACGGCCCTGAGAATGATCCATCGATGTCAGCGATTCGCCCTCCCTACACGGCTGCCTTCAACCGCTACTGCCGTGAAGTTCTGGGCTTCCAGACCGACCGTGTTTACGAGATTCTTGGCGGCGTCTACGCAAAGTGGGACTGGGGCAAGGGCAATCAATACACCGATACCAGTGAGCACCTCCGCCAGGCGATGTGCCGAAACCCGCATATGCAGGTCTTTGTTGCATCCGGATACTACGACCTCGCTACCCCACACTTTGCGGCGGAATACACGTTCAGCCACATGGGG
>JBEDDQ010000411.1:0-5509 GCA_041176185.1 Armatimonadota bacterium
GCGGTGATCAAAACACGCCTCTGGACACAGCCAACCAGTGCGCGGGCGATATGCGGTGTGACAAAGCCGATGAATCCGATGATGCCTGAGATGCTTACGGCGATGGCGGTCAGCACGCCGACGATACTGAGCAAGATGATCGGGAGGACTTCGAGCTTGACTCCAACGGTGCGGGCGAGAGCTGGCCCAAATGCGATGGCATCCACTTGCGGACCAAACCACCACAGCACCGCCACACCAACCCCGATCACGGGAGCTGCCCAGCGTGCTTGTTCCAGGGTTGCGCTTCCAAGGTCACCCAAAATCCAAGCGACGATACGATCCTGGCTTGTTCCCGTCAGTGCCAGGAGGAGCTGCCCCGCCGCAGCGAGGAAGCTTCCGACGATCACACCGCCAAGCAAAAAACGCCCTGGATGCGCACGCGGATCACGTCCCGTTATTGCAAAAACCAACAGAAGCGAGACCAGAGCACCAGTGGTTGCGCATATCGGAATCATCGATGAAAGTCCCGGGGTCGCGACCGCCACTGCGGCTCCAAGGGATGCGCCGCTCGCAACACCGAGCAGATACGGGTCTGCAAGCGGGTTACCAGTAAGGCCTTGCAGGGATGACCCGGCGGATGCCAATGCGGCACCGACAAGCACCGCAACAAGGGCGCGAGGGAGGCGAAAATCCATCACAATCGTCTTCGCTACACCATCACCATCCGCGCCAGTGATCAGCTGCAGAACATCGCTTAACGGAACATTCGCATCGCCAATAATCAGTGACGCCAAAAAAGCAGCGCAGAGGAGCGCCAGGAGGCCACCTGTCAGAATGCCTGGATACTTACGCAAGCGTGTCAGCTCCCGAAGGGAACCAAGTGCGAAATGGCATCCCACACGCGGGCCGCAAGCGTCTCAACATCGCATTCGGCATCGATGAGCTTTATGCGCTCAGGATTTACCGATGCTGCTGCAAGGTAGCCATCCCGGACTTTTGCATGGAAGGAGGATGCCTCCATATCGAGGCGGTTGACATCCCCTCCGCCTTCGCGCCGGGCCTTTCCTACTTCGACCGGGACATCGAGGAGGAGTGTGCAATCCGGCATCCGGCCCTTAGTGGCAAATGCATTCGCAGCGCTGATGAAGTCAACCGAGAGGCCTCGGCCATAGCCTTGATACGCGATGCTTGAATCAATAAACCGGTCGCAGAGAACCACGGCGCCTGCTGCAAGTGCGGGTTCGATGACATCGGCTACGTTTTGAGCACGACTTGCCGCGAAGAGTAAAAACTCGGCTTCTGGCGTCATTTTGTCATGGAGGAGCATCGCCCTAACTTTTTCACCCACGTTATCCCCGCCCGGTTCACGGGTGCGGACAACTGTGTGTCCGAGCAGCTCAAGGCGATGCTGAAGCAGGTTTGCCTGCGTCGTCTTGCCGGCACCATCCGGTCCTTCGAGGGTGATTAGAATTCCAGTAGCCACGCCGTATTCTACAAGCCTATTATGCAGCATTCGTATCTGCCAAATATGCTGGATGGATTGTGTGTGTTTCAAGGCTATAATGCGCCAACCACCATGAAGCCGATTACCACTGTTTTAGCATTGACTGCAGGCGTATTGATGATGGCAACGGTTGCACAACCGAAGCCACTAGGGCAGGGTGCCGACCAGCACTTTGAGTCTAAAGTCAGGCCTATCCTCCTTGACAGCTGTATTGCCTGTCATGGTCCAAATCAGCAGCTCGGAAATCTACGGCTGGACCGCGCAATCACGGCAGACCAGGCTGCCAAAGTCATAGCAACGGTTAAGTACGATGGCACCATTAAGATGCCGCCATCCGGAAAGCTTGCTGATGGCCCGCGCGAAACGTTGGTTGCATGGGGGAAAGCGGGTGCGCCTTGGCCAAAAGCAGCCGCTAAGCCGGCAGCACCTTCCGCAAAGTTTTGGGCATTTCAGCTACCAAAGCTACCTGCGGCTCCCGCGGTTCGTACAAAGTCCTGGGGCACATCCCCGATTGACCGCTTCGTCCTAGCTAAACTGGAAGCCAGCGGTCTCAAGCCCGCGCCAGCTGCGGATAAGCGGACGCTTCTACGCCGCGCAACATTTGACCTGACGGGCCTGCCTCCGACGCCAGCGGAACTGGAGGCCTTCCTGAAGGACACCAAGCCGGGTGCGTTTGAGCGCGTGATTGACCGCCTCCTTGCAAGCCAAGCTTATGGCGAGCGGTGGGGGCGGCACTGGCTGGATGTTGCACGCTATGCGGATTCCAATGGCGTGGATGAAAACCTCGTTTACATCAATGCTTGGCGGTATCGCGACTATGTCGTGTCGGCGATTAATGCCGATAAACCCATCAATCGGTTCTTTCATGAGCAGCTCGCCGGTGACCTGATGCCGGATGCAGGCCGTGATGGCATCATCGCCACGGGTTATCTCTCACTTGGTCCCAAGATGCTTGCAGAAGATGACCCGGTAAAGCAAGAACTGGACATCATCGATGAGCAAGTCGACACGCTTGGCAAGACCTTTATGGGGATGACATTTGGGTGCGCCCGCTGTCACGACCACAAGTTTGACCCAATTCCGACCAAGGACTATTATTCGCTCGCCGGGATATTCAAGTCGACGAAGACGATGTTGAATTTCCAGAACATGGCGGAGTGGCAGGAGCGCCCGCTGGTCAGCGCGGATGTTGAAGAAAAGCTCAAGCGCATTAATGCGGAGATCAAAGACCTTCAGCGTAAGCGTAATCAGGTTCGCGATGCGGCTGGCGATGCACTTCTGGCCCGTGAGCTTCCGCGCAAGGAGCTCTACTTTGATGTCGCCAAGCGTTTGGTCGCGGCTGAGGTAAAGACAGCGGCCTTGATGCCGGTGATTGGCACCCCGGATGGCGCGGCGCCGCAGGGGGCGATGTTGGTGGAGGCAGAAGACTTCACCGATGGCAATGTCATTAAAGATAAGGGCGGCTTTGGTCAGGGTATTGGCGTTCTGGTGAATGCTGGTCAGTATCCAAACCGCACCAGCTATACGGTTAAGGTCAACGCAGCCGGACCATATCAGTTGGATGTTCGCAGCGCATCGGGTGACCCGCGGCCTTGTCGGCTTTACATCAATGATGTCCTTGTCTCCGGGACGCTGGCTGGAAAAGTCTCGGGTGGATTTAACCCGCAACACCAGCAATGGTATGCAGAAGGCGTTTTCAATCTCAATGCAGGGGAGAACCGAATCCGCTTTGAGCGTGACAGTTACTTCCCGCACATTGACAAGTTTCTGATTCTGCATCGCCCAGGGCAGGATGTAACTGCATCCCTTGGTCAGCTCGCTGGCGCCGCGGGATTGGTCCCGGAGCTCGTTGGGCAGGTGGCTGAGCGAGTACGTGCGGGGCGTGACCTTGATCTTGAGCTGCCGGATAAGGCGGAGACGCTTTTCCCGGAGGCAACGCGCTCTGAGTTGACATCGTTGATGACCCGTATCGATGCGCTTACCAAGGAGCGTCCAGCGGCGGAGCTCGCGATGGCAGTGAGCGAGGGCAAGCCAACAACACTTAAGGTGCACTTGCGTGGGAATTATCAGACCCTTGGGGATGATTGTGCGCGCAGGTTCCCGGATGCACTTGCGGGTGTCGATCAGACACCGCTTCCAAAGGAGCAAAGTGGCCGCCTACAGCTTGCTGAGTGGTTAACATCCCCGAGGAATCCGCTTACAGCCCGCGTCTTTGTGAACCGTGTTTGGAGATGGCGTTTCGGGCGCGGCATTGTGGCAAGTGTGGATAACTTTGGGATTCTTGGGGATAAGCCAACGCATCCCGAGCTCCTTGACTACCTTGCGGTCTCATTTGTACGTGAGGATAAGTGGAGTCTGAAGGCGCTGCACAAGCGGATGATGCTGACGAGCACGTACCAGATGAGCGGGCAGTTCGACAAAGCTGCGGCTGCCAAGGATCCAGACAACAAGCTTCTGTGGAGATTTCCGCGGAAGCGTTTGGAGGCCGAAGCCATCCGGGACAGCATTCTTGCGGTGACGGGTTTGTTGGACCGAACTGTCGGTGGCTCGCTGCTGAATTTTGGAACCAGGCAGTATGTCACGAGCACGGCAAATGCGGATCCAGTGAAGTATGACAGCCGTCGCCGCGCGCTGTATCTTCCGGTAGTGCGTTCCGCCGTTTATGATGTCTATACCGCGTTTGACTTTGGCGACCCGACGGTGATGAATGGCGACCGGCCAACGACGACAGTTGCTCCACAGGCGCTGTTTATGCTGAACAGTAGCATCATGCTGACCAGCACGCGCACCCTTGCAAGCAGATTATTGACAGATACAGCTGCGCCAATCCATGTAAAGGTGAGGCGTTTGTACGAGGTCTTCTACGGGCGTCCCGCAACGGATACTGAAGTTGTGTTGGCAGAGGCTTATCTTGAGCAGTTTGAGGGCATTTACGCAAAGGATGCCAATCCAAAGCTGAGCGCATGGCAAAGTCTCTGTAAGGCATTGATTGCTGCGAATGAGTTCATTTATGTTGATTAGTGCCAGACGCACGATGCTCGAAGTCGGGTTGCAGAGTGGGCTTTTGGAGGGAATTTCATGTTGACATCCACACTGATGGGGCGTCGCCAGTTGCTTACGACAAGTGCAATTGGGTTTGGTAACCTGGCGATGGCTGGCCTGCTTCAGGATGGAGCAAGTGCTGATTCCCGGAATCCGCTTGCGCCTAAGCAGCCGATGTTCCCTGCAAAGGCCAAGCGCGTCATTTTCGTGTTTTTGCATGGAGGGCCAAGTCAGGTGGATACATTTGATCCCAAGCCTCTCCTGAACCGGGATCATGGCAAGCCATTTCCGGGAACGATGCCGCGTATTGTTTCGAGCGCGACGGGCAATTTGCTGAAGAGTCCGTGGGAGTTCAAGCGTTACGGCAAGAGTGGGATTGAGGTAAGCGACCTCTTTCCGGAGCTTGGCAAGTGTGTGGATGACTTGTGTTTTGTCCACTCGATGCACGGTTCGAACAGCCGTCATGGCGGTGCATTGCTCGAGCTGCATACAGGGAGCGATACGTTTGTACGTCCATCAATGGGCTCTTGGGTAACGTATGGCCTCGGGACCGAAAATCAGAACCTCCCTGGGTTTCTGACCGTTTGTCCGACGCTGACGCATGGTGGTGTGAACAATTGGAGCTCGGCCTTTTTGCCAGCGTGGACACAAGGGACACCAATCGGGAATGCCAGTATCTCGAGTGATCAGGCAAAGATTCCATTCATCCAGAATGCGGAAACGCCGTTGTCGGCTCAGGAGCTTGAGCTCCAGATGGTTGGCAATTTGGGTAAGCGCCAGCTGGGTCGTACCGGGCCCGACCCAGGTCTCGAAGGCCGGTTGAGTTCGTTTGAGCTGGCATTCCGGATGCAGCTTGCGGCTCCAGAGCTCCAGGAAATAACGGGTGAGACAGAGGCAACTAAAAAGTTGTATGGCTTGGATGACCCTAAGACGCGAAATTTTGGGCACCAATGTCTGCTTGCCCGGAGGTTTTCTGAGAAG
>JBEDDQ010000412.1:0-11189 GCA_041176185.1 Armatimonadota bacterium
ACTCCGGATGAACTTGCCAACCAGGAAAGCAGTGCCTTCCGCGAGCTCTTCCCGTTCCTTACCGCACGTGTTCTTGCCGAGAGGGCATCCCGATGACATCGCCATCCAATCCCACCCCGCGAATCCACAAAAGCCTTGAACTGGTAAAACCACCAAAGAGCGGCAGGCGCATTGCCATCATCCTGATCTTTATCGTTGCATCCGTTATCCTCGGACTCATCTTCATCCCGTGGCAGCAGACTGTGACTGGATATGGAACGGTCTCAGTTTTCAGCGCGATGGACCGCCCGCAGAACATCGAAGCGCAGATTTCCGGGCGTCTTGTCGCATGGCATATTCAGGAAGGCCAGACGGTTGCTGCCGGAGATGTCATTGCTGAACTCGATGACATCGACTCAAAGTTCCTCGACCCCGAGCAGGCAGCGCGTATCGTTACGCAGCTTGCTGCTCTGAATGAGCAACGCTCCCGCGCAGCCTTGCGTATCGAGCGGCTGCAGGCGCAGGTTGATCAGCTGACTCTCAGCCGTGATGCTGCCATGGACACAGCACGACAGCGCGTAGCGCAGTCCAAACAGCGCTACAAGGCGGCGCAGCAAGCGGTAATTGGAGCCAGAAAGACCGGTCAGATAGCAAAGGATGTTGTCGAGAGCGGTGCTGCCGAGCGGGCTGAGCAGGCACGGCTACGTGTGCAACAGTCCGAACAGTCGCTTACAGCGGCTCGGCAGGAACTTGACACAAGCCGGTTCCAGCGGGAACGAATTAAAGCACTCTTTGATGAAGGTCTCCGTTCAAAGCGCGACTTTGAAATCGCGGAAAACGACTTGGTCAAACGCAAAACCGATGTCGAGCGAGCTGACCTTGCACTCAAGGTTGCTATGCGTGATGCCACTGTCGGAAACCTAGATAAGAACCGTGCAGGGCTTGAAGTTGATCGTGTGCAGACGGATATCGAGCGTGCCGTTGCAGCCCTCGATGTGGCAGCAAAAGATGTCCTCACGGCACAGCTGGATCAGGCAAAGGTCACATCGGATACCGCAGCAACCCTTGATGCCATCGGGGCAACCATGGAAAGCGCCCGGGAATCCGTAGCGAAAATCGATGCCGATATCCAAAAGCTGCGCATCGAGCAAAGCAATGTTGGGCAGCGCGCATCGCAGCAGGTTGTTCGCTCTCCAGCCGCTGGACGCATCGTCCGGTTATTGCAAGTTGGCGCAGGCGCAACGGTAAAGGCTGGCGATGTGCTGGCGGTGCTTTCCACTGACACAAAGGATCGTGTTGTTGAGTTGATGGTCACCGACAACGATGTTGCCCTGCTCCGGGAAGGTTTGCCCGTTAGGATCCAGCTAGCCGGCTGGCCTGCGTTGCAGTTTTCCGGGTGGCCGAGTGCTGCCGTCGGGACATTTGCCGGACGTGTCGCTGTAATCGATGCACTCGATGATGGAACGGCGAACTATCGGGTTGTTGTGAAACCGGATATCGATGCAATCGCAGCCAAGAAGGAAGATCCATGGCCGCGGGCAGACCTCCTCAGGCCCGGAGCAGAGGCGACAGGCTGGATTCTCCTTGGCGAAGTATCACTCGGATTTGAGCTTTGGAGACAGTTCAACGCCTTCCCACCAACGGTCGAGCGACCGATGCCAGGTGCTGTTGGTCCTAAAGAAGGCAAGGGTGAAAAGGCATCCAAGGAAAAGGCGAAGGGGGATAAGAAGTCTCCGTACATCAAGCTCAAGCTGCCAAAGTAGACTCAGGTGATTAGCGCTATGATGCACTCATGCTGACGATGACCAAGCGTTTCCTGGTTTCGTGTCACAGAGGGTGTACCGAGCGAGCGCCAGAAAATACGGTCGCCGCGGCGCGGGATGCGGTTCGTATTGGGGCCGACCTGATTGAGTGCGATGTGCGTACCACGGCGGATGGCCACCTCGTCATCATGCATGACAGCACGGTGGACCGAACGACGGATGGCGTTGGTCCTATATCCGGGATGACTTTGGCGCAGGTTCGCCGCCTGCGCATCCGTGATACGCGCTTTGCAAGCCTTGGAACCCACCGCGTTCCGACGCTTGCGGAGCTGGTTAATGCCGTGGGGCGACGTGCAGGTTTTTACATCGACACAAAAGATGTCCACCCTGCGACACTAAAGCGCGTCCTCCGTGATCCACAGGTGATTGCAAAGAGCTTTGCTTACATCTCAACCGATGAAGCAAGCCTCTGGAAACAGCACATCCCAGAGCTTCGCCTCATGGCAACCGCTCCTGACGATGTGCGTACACCCAAGCAGCTGCAGGATTTTGTCACGAAGTTTCAGCTATCCGCTCTCGATGGACCATTGACGCTTACCAAAGCGCAAGTTGCCGCTGCGTTCGATATGGGTGTTTTGTTTCTGCCGGACACGCTGACGCTGTCGGAGGGGCCGGAAATCTGGTCTGATGTCATCGTCCGCGGTGCTGGAGGCATTCAAACTGACCGGCCATCGGTGCTGACTGACTTCCTCAAACAACGCCGAATCATTCGCTGACCAGACTGCAGCAGGCTTGTTTCATGAACGCCTCATCATTGATGTTGCCCACAGCGTAATCGTAACGGTTCGTCACTTCACACCCTAGCAAATCGTTTTGTGTCCATGGTAAGTAGGCAGAGGAGTCCATCAAAATGTCACATTCGCCCAGCCCCCAATCAAAAGCAACCTGGTACGGTCCCGTCCGAGTTTCGGTAAAGGACCCAAGCGGACCAGCGGGTGCCGGTTATCCGGGGTGGAGCGCAGATGCCACCTTTACGCACATCAAGACAAAGCGTATCGAAGTCCGGCCAGCTTACTTCGAACGTGGGGCATGGCATGCATACCTGACGGCTAGAAACGCAGGATGCTATCAGGTTGCGATTCGTGTAACGCAAATTGGGAGACCAGTCCGCACGCTCCGGATAGGCGATGTCAATTTGAGCACAGTGCTCCCGCATGGCTTCATCCGCCGCTCAAAGCAAGACATTCAGCGTTTCATTCATGATGATGGAACCGCCTACACGCCGATTGGATTCAATGTTGCGTGGCAGAACAAGGGAGAGCCATCGTATGCGACAACCCTGAAACAGATGGCGGATAACGGAGTGAACTGGACACGCATTTGGGCCTGTCACTGGGATGGCAAGAACCCATGGTGGCCGGAACCGAAGACGGTCCGTCATAATCGCAATACTTTATGGCAACCCGCGCTTGACCGGTGGACCAAGATTATGAGTGATGCCGACCGTAACTCCGTTGGCATCCAGCTGGTACTTTTTCACCACGGCCAGGTAACAACAGAGGTAAACCCAAACTGGAAGGACCACCCATGGAACCGTGCGAATCGCGGTGGTTGGCTGAAGTCACCGGTCGAGTATTTCACCGATCCCGAAGCGATTCGGCGTAGCAAGGTCTGGGCACGTGAAGCCGTTGCCCGCTTTGGACATCTCCCAAGCATCTTCGCCTGGGAACTCTTCAACGAGGTCGAATGGGTGGATGCCGCACGGAAGGCAAAGCGCTGGGACCTCGTCACGAACTGGCATCGCGACATGGGCCGCTATCTGCGCTCTATCGATGCATACGACCACCTGATCACCACAAGCTCCGCTACAGATCAGATGGCGCTCTGGGATGAAATGGACATCATTGAGCCACATACCTACCCTGCAAGTATCGGGGCGGCCGTGTCAGCGATGGACTTAAGCACCTACCGCAAGCCTGGAATGTTTGGCGAGTTTGGGCCAGCAGGTGGCTCGGCTGACAACGCGAAAGCAGACCTCTTCGATGGAATCTATGCCGGATTACTGTCCAACCACGCAGGGGCTGCACAATACTGGTACTGGGACACTGTTCAGAAGCAAAATCTGTATCCAGTGTTCAAGCGCGCACGCGGCATCGTGGATACATCCCGGTGGTGGTTCCATCCAAATGCCAACACGGTGACCATCAAGGTCAGCTCACAATCGAAAACTCCGGGGGACCTCGACTGCACACCGGCGATTGGCTGGGGGCAATCTGATGTGATGGATTTTGTCGTCCCGGATGCCATTAATTCCGGTGCGCTTGGAAAGTGTTCGAGCTATCTTCAGGGTCGGACAAATCGCAAAATGCAGCAACAACCAATCACCTATCGCTTTAAGTCTGCCGCCTCAGGAAATGTTGTCATCGCGTTTGACCAGATCTCAAAATCCGGCGCTGCGGTCAAGGTCAGCCTCGATGGCAACACAGTGTTCTCGAAGTCCTGGAAGGCTGCCAGCGCTGACCTTAAACTGAATGAGCGAGTAACGATTGCAGTGTCTCCAGGGGAGCACATTTTGAAGCTGGAAAACACCGGTGCTGACTGGGCACACATCAAGTCCGTCGTCATCCCGGGCGTCGCACCGGCCCTACAAGGTCGTGGGCTCGTGGATGGGCGCTGGGGACTGTTCATGATCCAGGGTGCTACCGATGTTACGGTTGACTTTGCACCTGGACTCCCGGATGCGACCTATACAGCAATGTTATGGGACCTCACATCGAATGCCGTAACGGAGAAGCGCATCACGGTTTCGAAGGGACGCGTGGTCGACTTTGTGCTACCGTACTCACGGTCCATCATGTTGACGACTGCCTAGACATCACTTTCACGCGAATGTGCGTCAAGGCCGAGAGCACGCTTGAGATCATTAATTCGGGTGCGACCAACAGGAACTCTACGGCCATCCGAGAGGCGCACCTCGTATTCATGGTTGCCAAGGTGCATCAATTCAGTGATGTGGTTGGTCGGGACAACATTGCTTCCGTGAATACGGATGAATTTGTTCCGGCTTAGCCGCTCCTCAAGCTGCGTCAAATTCTGTAGCGCCCGGTGCTCGATGCCATCTTTCATCCGGACAAATACTTTCTTCTCACGGCTGGTGATACAGACAATATCGGAGATCGGTACGAGGAGGATGGTGGCGAGCCCACGAACGGGTAGACGCTGCATTTCCGTGTCATCCGATGCATGCGAGCGTTGGTTATGGATGCGTACCAGACACTGTAAAAGGCGTTCGTTGGAGACGGGTTTTAGGAGATAGTCGGCGGCCTGATGGCTGAATGCATCGACTGCATGCTCGGAATAACCCGTCACGAAAACGACTGCCGCATTCACACCAGACTGCTCTCGCAGCTGCCTTGCGAAGTCAAGACCGTTCATGCCTGGCATTTCGATGTCCAAAAACACGATGTCAGGGGCTGTGCTCTGTACAAGTGGCAGTGCCGATGCTGCATCGCCAGCCTCGCCTGCAATCGTTACCCCAGCAGCTTGGAGCAAACGGCCAAGATAGGCTCTCGCCAGCGGCTCATCATCGACAATTACGCATGTCAGCTTCATTGATTTGGCACCTGAAAGGCTACAAGTGTTCCTTGATTTGGATTCGACCAGATACGGACTCTACTTCGATGTCCATGGCGAAGTTCCAGCTGTCGGTTGACGAGCTGAATCCCATGTGGGCGGTCCGTTGTATCTAGGATGGACTTACGTGCATCGGATGCTCGTGACATGCCTAAACCATTGTCTGTGACGGTGATCAGCATATAGCTGCCACTCTGGCGGGCAGCAATCATCAGCGAACCGGGACGACTCGACCTACTGACACCATGTGTGATGGCATTTTCAACCAGCGTAAGCAATGACAGAGGCGGGATATGGCACTCAAGAACATCATTGCTGATCTCATACGTCACCGAAAGTCTGTCGCCAAGACGGAACTGTTCAATCGCAATGTAGTTGCTGACAGCGGCAAGCTCGGTGCGCAGTGTGTTGTCCATTGCAGGATTTACCGCCAGCAACGTCCGCATTAACATCCCAAGCTCCACCGTCGCCTTCTCAGCCGACTTGGCATTAATCCCGGTGAGTGCGGCAATGGAGTTCAGCGCGTTAAAGAGAAAGTGTGGATGGAGCTTTGCCCGTATGGCTTCCAGCTGTGCTTGCGTCGCATATTGTCGGCTTTGCTCTGCCGCAAGCCTGTGAAACTCTGCTTGAGCCCGCTCATGGGCATCATGGATGACCCGCCAGATCACGCCCATCCCAAGGCCATTTGAGAGCACCGTCAATGCAAATGTCTGGATAAACGCTGTGTCAAATGACTCCCCGCTCACGACCTGGTTTGCAATATCACCGGTGCCCTGCGCCAGTGCTGCAACGGCGGCTGCCGACCACAACGATGACCGTGTTTTGACCAGAGACCCAAGGGTGACACCGAGGATGAGGGCGGCGGTGGTGGCAACCAGGACGCTGCGTTCACCAGGAGGATTGCCGTAATGATAGCTCCGACGGATGCAAATGTACCGGCAATAGGCCCGGCACTAACGGCGGCAAACGTCACGACGAGATTACTCGGTGCGTAGGGATGCCTTGCATCCGGGAGAAAGTCAAAGAGTGCAGCGACTACGGCAAAGAGCAAGCCAACCCTAAGCGCTTTCTGCCAAGGGATGACAGCCTTGAAGAGGTAGCCAAGTAGGGGCGAGCGGCTGATGAGATAGGCAACTGTCACCAACGTACAGATGTCTGTTTCGGCAATCAGGACATTGGTAAGGACAGTTGGACTCATTGGCTAAATACTAACGGTTTTTCAAGCGCTGAGCGGAAAAATCGATGAATCGCTTCGATTAACTGTACATATCGCTTGACAAATGAACCACTACTATTCTTTCAAAAATGCTAGTCAGACATACATTGAACGGTGTATATACGACAAGTTTTGACAGGAAATCATCCCGAATTCATGCGGCAGAATAAATCATCAACATTAGGATCAGATGTCATCGCGGGCTTTCTTGTCTCTCTGATAGCGCTTCCTCTTTGTCTTGGAATTGCCGGGGCATCTGGTGTCCCGCCGGTCGCTGGAATCATCACGGCCATCGTTGGCGGTCTCCTGACAAAATTTCTTGGAGGCAGCCGCCTAACCATCAAAGGTCCCGCTGCAGGACTGATTGTCATCGTGCTTGGTGCAGTGACTGACCTTGGCGGGGATGACCCGATTGCTGGCTATCACAGGATGCTTGCCGTTGGTTTTGTCGCGGGTTTGATTCAGATTGTGCTGGCTCTTGCCCGCTTTGGTACCGTTGCCGAAGCGATGCCGACATCAGTGGTTCAAGGGATGCTGTCTGCGATTGGCGTCATCATCATGAGTAAGCAGGTGCACGCCTTGCTTGGCGTAAAGCCGGATGCCAAAGAGCCTCTTCACCTTATCAAGGAGCTCCCACATAGCGTAGCGCACCTCAATCCCTACGTCACACTTGTTGGTGTCGTCGCACTGATCATAATGTTCGGGATGCCTATGGTCAGGGCCAAATGGGCCAAATCCATCCCAAGTCAGCTGGTAGTACTTGCGATAACGGTTCCTATCGCGATGTACCTCGGTTTTGCCGACAAGTCTGCATACGTCCTCAGTGGCTCTTCGTTCACGCTTGACCCTGCAAAGATTCTCGTCAGGCTGCCGACAAACATCCTCTCGGCCATCTCCCTCCCTGACTTCAGCCAAATCCTGAGCACAACCAGCATCAAGTACATCCTGATGTTCAGCATTGTGGGCTCGATCGAGTCGCTCCTTACTGTTTCTGCGGTTGACTCTCTTGACCCTGAACGTAAGCCATCCGATCTTAACAAAGACCTTTTCGCTACAGGGTTTGCGAACACAATCGCATCGGTGATTGGCGGAATCCCGATGATCAGTGAGGTCGTTCGCTCAAAGTCAAACATCGATAATGGTGCAAAAACCGGGTGGGCCAACTTTGCCCACGGCGCATTCCTGCTGCTTGCCGTCGCGCTGGTTCCTGGCATCCTGATGAAGATTCCGCTCGCTGCACTTGCCGGGATGCTCATCTATACTGGTACCCGTCTTGCACATATTAACCAGTTCAAGCATGCGCTCCATGTTGGTCGTGAACAGCTTGCTGTTTTTCTCGTGACACTAATAATGACGCTCCTTACCGACCTCCTGGCCGGTGTCGCTGCTGGTCTCGTCCTCGATGTCATCATCCACTGTGCAAATGGCGCTCCATTCGGCAAGCTGTGGAAGTCCATCGTGGAGGAGCACCATAACGAGGATGAAGTCACACTCTGTGTACACGGGGCTGGTGTCTTCACGAACTACATCGGGCTTGCAAAAGCAATTCGTGAAAGTGCCCCGAAGTACAGGCGCGTTTATGTGGATTTTTCCGAGGCATGTGTTGTTGACCATACGGTTCTCTCAAAGCTTGATGCCCTCAAGGCATCCCTTGCAGGCACTGAGCTGATAGTCGTCGGCCTGGATGACCATAAGGCATCCACGGATGCCGCAACATCATCCAAGTGGAAGCGTGCCTGAACGACGAACCTCAAACCTGTCTGCCAACTGGGGATGGCTAGTTCACCTCTGTCCAAAACAAGGGTTGTTATGAGTCATAAGTTGAGCAAATAGCTCGGACCATCTCCCGTTGGTGGGTAACTTCGCAGCGCTAAATCCCGACTCGCACTGAAACCCAGCCTGTAGACTGGAAACATGGCGATTGAATTTCGGATGCTTGAGCGTGGAGATTACACCGAGCATCAAAACCTGATGAGTATGGCATTCGGGCGCGGTGGCATCCGGCAGCCTCTGGCTGATGATGCACCAGACCCTGTCGGGCTGCTCAATACCATTGGATTATTTGAAGATGGCAAGTTAATGTCATCCGTTAGCGTCGAGCCGTACCATGTCCACTTTGGTTACGGAACACAGCTCGGCTACGGTGGAATTGGCGGTGTAGCCTGCGCAAATGAACGCCGTGGTCGAGGCTATGTCCAGCAGCTTCTGATTCGATCTCTTGCGCTTATGGAGGAGCGTGGACAAACGATTTCCGGACTCTATCCATTCGCATACGCCTTCTACCGCAAGTTTGGCTGGGAATACGTCGGCCACGTCCAGAACATCAAGTTGCCAGTCCGTGAGCTGAAGCGCTATAACCCAGCCGGCTGGGATGTCAGCGAATTCGACCTCGAAGCAAACCTCGAGTCCGTCAAGCCGTTCTATGACAGCATTGCAGCAAACTACCGCTCAGCATTCACAGCATCAACACATAAGTGGCATGATGACTATAAAGCGCACGATAATCGGAGATCATTCGTTTACGCGGCCCGAAATGAAAGCGGTGAAATCGGCGGTTTGATGCGTTTTCGGTACCCGGCCCACGGCTCTACTGACCTGCCATCCGTGACGCGCCTTTGGACAAAAAGCCCAGCGGCACTGCACGCCATCCTCGATGTCATCCGCGACATCGGAGTCCAACACGATACGGTACAGCTCCTCGTGCCGGCTGATTTTCCAACGCTTTCGCTCAACTGCTCGCACACAACGAAGATCGCCCTTGAACCCGTCTACCAGGGACGTATCGTCAGCATCGCACAGTGGGCGGCGGGGATTACACTGCCACCGGCAGCTGCAGGACAGTCGCTGAAAATGCGGGTGCATGACGCACACGCTTCTTGGAACGATGGAACATGGACACTCACCAGAACACAAAACGGTGTCAGCGCCGAGAAGACTTCAGGCGCTGGTGATGCGGATATCGCCGTGGACATCACCACCTTCTCACAGCTCGCCTTTGGAGATCCATCCCGAATCCCACTGCAGGCCGCTGGCAAGCTCCCACTCGTGTCCGCGGATGTCAATGATGCCATCGATGCCATCTTCCCACCCCACACCGTTTACCTCTGGGATGGTTTTTAAATGCCTACATCCGCTGGCTGGGTATCAACACCGGCTATAACGGCAGATATCGTTCGCTGGACCGGACCGCAAGGGCAGACGGTTGTGACATTCGGGGATGTCGCAGCATCTGATGATGTCATCCTCATGATTCACGGGATGGCGGGCTGTAAGGAACGTTTTTTGGCGCTGGCGCTTGCGTGTGTGGATGCCGGAAAAGCAGTCGTCGCTGTTGACCTTCCGTACCACGGAGAGCGACGCACGGAACCGCATGGCTCCATCATGCTCTATCCACCACATCCCCATTTCATGAAAGTCTCAGCCAGCGTTTGCAATACGCTTCTGTCTGAGCTTCCCGGGATACTTGACGCAGTTGGCGTCACATCAGATGTCACCGTACTGGGGCATAGCCTTGGTGGACGTATCGCGTATCACATGGCGCTGCGGAACCTTGCGGTCAGCCGTGTCATTTGCGTGGGGAGTCCAATCGGCGTCGAGTCCATCCCCAAAGGCAGCACGTTCACGGAAAAGGACCACGGCTACTGGAAAGACATCGATCCGTTTGCCGGGACCGAAGGCCTGCGCCGCGTCCCAATCACCTTCATCCATGGCGAAAAAGACAAAGTCTGCCCGCTCTTCACGATTGAACGCCTGCAAGGTTTGGTGAGGGAGACAGCCCCGGATGTCAAATTTGATATCAAAGTAATCCCGGATGCTGGCCACGAGCTGGTTGGCCCACTCGAAGCCGCGGCGCTCGCGGAGCTGCTTGGGCCATAATCCTGTGAGGCCGCTATGAATGTGTTTCCACTCCTTGAACGTCTGGTTCGCTGGCATCCGGATTTGGTGGATGCAAGCAAGCTGGACAAGGTTCTGAGCGCTTCGGAGGGCGATAAACCGGCATCCGTGCTGGATGCACTAGCCGATGCACTATCATTTGCTGAACCGCCTCTTGCACGCATCGTTGGGGAAAAGGACATCGTTCCAACGGGATGGTCAAGCGAGACGCTTGCGGATGCAACACCTGTCATAAAGGTCACGGATCCATCACGCTTTCGTGACCGCCTGTTTTTAGCCACACTCCCAGAGCTTGTGCGGGAAATCAAAACGGCGAGACACGTCATTCTTGACCTCCGCTTTGAGCGGGCTCCAGGGATAGACGACATCGATCCGATGCTGGATTTCATCCGCCGCTTCACCCCCGGAGCCGATATCGCATTTCGAGCACACATCGGGTTTGCATCCGAGGACCGTCCAGATACCGGCGACTACCGTAGCGAGTGGCGGCAGCGCCGGATGCCGGGTGCTGGTAAGGTTGCGATTGCAGTCATCGTGAATACCAATACGCCACCGCTGCTGCCTTTGGTGGCCGCAGCACGGGATGGTTATCTTCTGCTTCTCACCGTGGATTTTGCCCGCCGGGCAGCGTCGCCTGACATTTTGGGACTCCCGTACACGGTGGTCAAGGTCGCTGGCGGGAGCTATCGCATCCGGACCGCAAC
>JBEDDQ010000413.1:0-7223 GCA_041176185.1 Armatimonadota bacterium
GACCTAAAGCAGTACCCAAGGACTGTGAGTAAGAGCGTGGCTGTTTTCGATGCAAATACGGGACAGCTTTTGTGGCAAGTCAATGGCAATATAAAGTGCTATCCGGCCAGTACAACAAAAATCCTCACAGGTCTCCTTTTTGCTGAAGCAACCTCTGCTGATGAGATTGTTTATTGTAAAAATAAGCAAATTTCATCCGTTGGTGAGAGTAGCTTGAACATCAAGTACAACGAATCTTTTGTAGCTGAGGACCTTCTCCGAGGATTTCTCCTCAAGAGTGCCAACGATGCAGGGGTTGTAATTGCCGAGCACATTGATGGATCGACAACAAAGTTCGCATCCCGAATGAACGAACGTGCCAAACAGGCTGGGGCTACCAGCTCACATTTTGTTAACCCGCATGGCCTCCATAATCCTGAGCACTACACAACGGCCATCGATCTTGGTCGTATTGCAATGGATGCCCTTAAGAATCCACGTTTTGCGGCAATGGTCGAAAAACCAACGGCTGTCATCCAATCGTCTAACCGTCCAGCGATTCGGGTTACAAGCCGGGCTAAGTCGCTTTATTACGATCGCTTTTTGGGAGCGGATGGTATTAAGACTGGCTACACACGTCCGGCAGGGAACTGTTTCGTAGGGTCTGCAACCCGGGATGGTCGAAGGCTGATTTCGGTAGTAATGGGGGCACCAGAATCTGCCTGTAAAGAAACGATTCCGATACTTTCTTGGGCATTTAGGCGATTTGAGCGACAAATTTGTGTTGCAAAAGGAAGTTCTGTCGACGTGACCATGCCGGATGGCCGCAAGGTTAAAGCGCATACATCTGAGGTCATAAAACGTTCTGTGGACAAGTATGGCGCTACAAAACCGATTGAGCGACGCATTGTGCTGACAAATGGCATCACTGAGATAAAGAAGGGTGATGTTTTGGGTTCGTTACATGTTATTGAAAACGGGTTAGATCTGGGACATTCACCCTTGATCAGTGATTCTGAATCAAGGGTAGCAGGCAACGTTTTTGGACCAATGGGCTGGTTCGGAGGCGGTATCTGCCTCGTGCTGGTAGCATGGCAACGTGGAAGAAGAATCGCGCGGAGAACGTCTCCAAAAAGCTTTGGCAGGGGCAGGCGTTAGCTCGCGACGTAATGCCGAAGTCCTTATAACATCTGGCCGTGTAAAAGTTAACGGCGTCCTTGTGACCCAGTTGGGTACGACTGTATCCGATGATGATGTCATTCTGGTCGATAATAAACAGATATCCCGCAAGCCAAGACTCTACTACATCGCTCTGAATAAGCCTGCGGGTGTTGTATCGACCGTACATGACCGACATGCAGAAACTACGGTCATCGATCTTGTAGACATCCCTAATGCCCGCCTCGTACCATGTGGACGCCTCGACATGGAGAGTGAGGGTCTAATTCTCCTCTCAAACGATGGCGACTTTGTACACAAAGTTACGCATCCAAGTCAAAGTCTTGGAAAAACCTATCACGTGACCGTGTTTGGAGGACCTGAACCCTCAACACTACGCCGCCTTGCAAATGGCTTGACTTTGGATGACGATACACGACCAACGGCTCCAGCTGAAGTTACAGTCATCCGCCGCCGCCCTACGGTCATCGAAATGGTCTTGCACGAAGGGCGCAATCGGCAGATTAGACGCATGATGGACACAGTTGGACATCCTGTTGAGCGGCTGGTTCGCGTCAAAGTCGGACCAATTCTGCTCGGAGACTTGCGACCAGGAGAATGGCGCTATCTTGACCGCACGGAAGTCGGATCAATCCTAAAAGACACGGCTACCAAGCTCAGTGGAAACAACACAAGTGCACGTGGCGGAGATACAGTGCGAAACCCAGGAAATAACGGTTCGCGTAGTCCACGGGCAGGCGGAAGAGGTGATTATGAAACTCGTAATCGCAGTCGTTCACGATAGAGACAGAACCAAGCTTACAGATGCACTTCTCCGGGAAGGATTTCAATTCACCCGGCTCGGATCATCTGGTGGATTCCTAAAAGAAGGCAATGTCACGCTGTTAATTGGGTGTGCGGATGCTGATGTCAACCGCGTGTTTGGACTCCTGCGCGAATGTACGCGAAAGCGAAAGCAGTACATCAGTGTCCTCCCCCCTGACGCCGGTCCTGCTGGAACCATCCTTCCATCACCCGTTGAGGTTGAAGTGGGTGGAGCGGTCGCATTTGTGATGCCAATCGAGAGATTTGAGACATTTTAAGCACGGTTGTTGGAGCGCGGTTTGAATGATGTTTCACGGAAATTTGAAAACTGTCTCTATGCTCAACCGATTCATAGTGAGTCAACAACTACCGCAATCGGTGCTGCTTACCGGACCAACAGGCGTCGGTAAAACGACACTCGCCATCCAATTATCCCAAAACCTACTGTGCAGTCAGCGCACCGATGGCACAGCCTGTGCAAAGTGCACATCCTGCATCCGAATCGCATCAAATGAACACCCGGAAGTTGCGATAATCGAACCGGATGGCGATATCACAAAAATATGGCAGCTATGGACACGTTCCGGACATGCTCCAGGTGCTTTGGACTCGCTATCCTACCGCCCAGTGCTCGGCGCATGGAGAATCGTTATCATTACGGCAGCTCACACGCTGAATGAAGAATCAGCGAACTCGATTCTAAAAGTTTTGGAGGAGCCGCCTCCATACGTACAGTTTTTCCTATGTAGTACAAGTCAATCGGCTGTTTTGCCAACGATTACAAGCAGGTGTTTTTCTGTTCCCGTTCCACCGATCCAAACACAGTCGATAGCAGCTCTATTGTCTAAGCAATACAACGTGGATGAGGTTCTAGCCGTTGAACTTGCAAAGAGCGCCGCCGGTTGCCCAGGCAGGGCTATTCGAGCGATTGACGATAGTGACCTAACGGGAATTCGGGACAGGTCCACAGCCTGGGTAACAGAGTTCCTTGGTGGTAATCGCCATCAGATTTACACTAATGCTGAGTCATTGAGGAATATCGTTCCGAAGTCATCTCCAGATTCCAACACACGCCAGCTGGTAACCAAGGGTCTCCTTGCGGTTGCGGATGCATTTGGTAGACACCTAACGTTGGAATCCCACCAATTGGGTGCCTTGATGGAATGCGTTGACTTGACTATGTCGGCAGCTCAAACTGTTCAACGGAACGGTAATCCTCAAATTGTAACGGAAGCTCTGGTTGCAAAGCTCTCGAGGATGTGCCATAGAAAATGATGCGATTTCTCGTTCCAGGTCTCTCACTAAATTCCGACATCGTATGTGTCCCGGAAGAAGTGTGCCACCACGCCTTTCGCGTAAGGCGCCTCCGGGTAGGTGAAACGTTTGTGCTTAACAACGGCATGGGTGAAAGTTCGCTTGCCATTATCGATGAATGGAATCATGGCAATGGTCAAGCTCGTCTTGTTGGCAAACTTGAACTGAAGACGGAGCTCCCAATCGATATTGTGGTCTGTCAGGCGTTACCAAAGTCTCCTGAGCGTATTGAACAGGTATTACAACACGGTACAGAGCTTGGCGCCGCCGCATTTCATGTGTTTGCTGGTGATCGTAGCGTTGCAAAGCTTGAGACCAACGATAAGGTAGCGAAACGACTTGAACGCTGGAACAGCATTATCAGGTCTGCTGCAGAGCAAAGTGGTCGTGCAATACTACCTACAATACTCTGGCATGCGAACCTTAAGGATGTCATTAATCATGTCAAGCTTCCCCTGCTCGTCTTGCATGAGGAAGCCGATGTACCACTTAGGTCCGTCGTGAAATCATCGATTGCATCAAGTAATGGCATAGCCATGATCGTCGGTCCGGAAGGTGGACTATCGCCGGCAGAAGTCGCCACTTGTCGATGTAATTCCGGAATAGCCATATCTCTTGGACCACGAATCCTCCGTACTGAAACGGCAGCACTCGCAGCAATAGCACAGCTGTCCTTCACCCTTGAGAGTGAACTAGACGCCCATTGAGCCCGCTCGATATTCTCTATGTTGTACTCGGGCCAATCTTTCTATTGGTAATTGGTGGTGCAATCGTCCAGTGGCGTACTCCTATCGACGTCAAGCCGCTTGCAACTCTTCAGATACGAATCCTCGTTCCTGCATTTCTTCTGGTACGACTGTCAGAAAGTTCCCTTAGCTGGGCAAGCGTATGGCAGGTAGCGTTGGGCATCGCAGCCATCAAGTTCGCAATGTCCCTCGTCGTGTTGGCAATAGCCAAACTCGCCCATCTATCCCGATCAACGACTTTTGTGCTCCTTATTACGACTTGTGTGTTCAATGCCGGTAACTTTGGTATCCCCGTCGCAGAGCGTACATTTGGTCAAAACGGCGCTGCAGTTGAAGCAGTTGTCGTATTGATGTCAAATTTCAGTCTTTGGGGCATTGGGTACGCAATAATGTCAGCACAGTCATCCTCTGGACTTTCATGGATCAAACAGTACTTTAGCCTACCGATGCCATATGCGTTCCTCCTAGCACTGTTCATAAAGGGGACAGGAATCTATATACCTGAGCCAATATGGTCACCAATCAAATGGTGTGCGAATGCGGTAGTTCCGGTCGCGTTGCTTACTCTTGGGATGCAACTGGCGAAGCAAGCTCGATGGCCAAGCCTAAAGTTTGTGTCCATTGCCGTCGTGGCAAAACTTGTTATCATGCCTTTGATTGCTTGTGGAGTGTGCATCGCATTTGGCTATTGGCCCTGGCCAGGTGGACAAATGATATTGGCAGCATCAAGTCCATCAGCAGTAAATGCTGTCCTCCTTGCTATCGACCAGAAGGCGGATGTGGAACGAACAACTGACATCGTGTTTTGGACGACGGCCGTTGCATCCGTTACGGTGCCAATCGTCATTTGGTTACTTTACATGTGTGGTGGCCAACTGCTTCCAAGGTCCTAGGAATAATCAACTATGGTTAGAATCAAAATGTGCGGAATGACTCGCCCCCAAGATGCGGCTGCCGCGGCGGAAGCGGGCGCAACATCCATAGGAATCATCGCGTTTGAAAGTAGTCCACGGTATCTCCCCCCATCCGGAGTCTCGGAGATTCGTATGGCATTACCACCTTGGGTTAGCATTACGGTTGTCGCACCAGATGCCGAGACTGCATCACACTACGATGCTGACTACTGGCAGCTATACAAAATGCCCGAAACTGATCATGGAACACCAATCATTCACGCAATTCGTGTCGATCCTACATTGGATGTGGACGAATTATTAGGTACTCCTGGTCATGCACGCGCCCTTCTTTTTGATGCGTACCATCCACATCTAATGGGCGGCTCTGGAATTTCGATTGACGATTCGCTTGCTGCCAGAATATTCTCTGGAACGTGTCAAGTACCCAAAATACTGGCAGGCGGATTGACTCCAGAAAATGTTGCCAGAGCTATATCGATGTTTTCTCCTTGGGCCGTTGATGTATCATCCGGAATAGAAAAGGCACCCGGTGTGAAATGTCACGTAAAGATGAAAGCATTCGCAGACGCTGCATTGTGCGCCCATCTACGTTAGTTCGTGCATTGGCAAGTAAGCGCCCAAGAATTACTTGTTATTCTTTGGCTTGATGGCATCCCGTTCAACAAATGGATTGTCCGTTGGCGGAGCAACATCACTTGGGTCAGGAGTGGATACCTTGTTGGACTTCCCTTTGATGTAGCGGGTATCCCTCTCTTGATTGGCAAGAAGAAAATCCAAAATGCCGTTTGCAACAGCCACTCCAATGGCCTGCTGGGTTGCTGGAGAGGCAAGTGCAGCGGCATCAGAAGCATTACTCATAAAGCCAGCCTCAACCAACACGCCAGCGCTTGAGCTTAGTCGCAACACAGCAAAGCCATCATTTTTATACACAGTTTTGTCCGAGCGCACTCCGAGCTTTTTGATGGCAGTAACTTCAGCACCAAGCCGGTCTGATATTTTGGTTGCAAGATCCAGACAAGGTTGAGAGTCCATATGGTAGAAGACAAGACTTCCGTTTACCGATGAGCTTCGTACAGCATCATTACAGTGAATGGAGACGAAGGCGTCTGCATCCACTCGGTTACTGATAGCCGGACGTTCTTTCAAGCCAGGATCGGCATCGTTGTCACGTGTAACGACAACATTGGCTCCTAGTGCATCGAGTCTCGTTGCCGTCGCTAATGCCATTGGAAGCGTATTCTGCTTCTCAAGGCGGCCATCAACTCCTTTTGTACCCGTACTACCGCTTCCACCGTGTCCAGGATCTACGAGTATCGTTCTGCCAGCGAGAGGCAGTGCCGAATTGTCCCCGACTTGTTCACGTAGCGATATTTTTAGCCGGCCCTTTGGATCAACACTTACCATAAATCGGGTTGGCTGATTCAGGGTAACCGTGAGGCGCCCACCCCAGCCAACACCCGTTTTCCACTCACATGTGTCAAGCATCCCGTTATCGATTTTGGTGAACAAATCAGCAAGAGTAGAGCTTGAGTCATCAACATTTAGGTCTAGAACAAACTGATTACCAACAATGATCGGCCGAAACCACGGAAGTCTTGAAGCCTCAATGACAAAGTCAATGCCATGGGGACTTGCAATTGCCTCTGCCCGAGTTACAGCGGTAACAAACGGTGCCGCGATTGCTGGTAAGGCAGCTGACCGCAATACTGGAGCTGTGATTGCCTTTGGTACGACAGCGACCGAAACAGGTAAAGATTCTGTCGATGCTGCCGAAACAATCCATTCCGCCGCACTCTCCCCTTGGATTAATCTAAACTTATCAACATCAGGAGATTCGATAACTACCCGTGCAATGTTGTCCTGATATTGGCCAACACGAATATTCTTGTAAGTCGCTCCATCTGGGACAGCTGGACGTGCAACATCATCGATCGTGGCACCGGGGATATCGACAATGACTTTTCCAGTAGATTTATCGCGTACAAGGTTTGGACGAATCGGAAGGTGCGATGCAATTCTGATTGAATCCTTTTCCGCAAAAACCGCTGAGACTGATGTTTGTAATCTAGCTAGAGGGAGCTTTGGATCGACTAAGATGCGTGATTTGGTAGCACTGGCGATGTCGGACAAGCGGACCATCCCATCCCATTGATGTCCTGGCGCCGATGTTTTCTCCACACGCACTGTGCCAATACCCCCAGCTGAAATTTCAATTGCGCCAGTCTGGTCCAGTTCCGTAACGCTAAGTCCCAGAATTTCAAGTGATTGATGGTTCACGAAAATG
>JBEDDQ010000414.1:0-3497 GCA_041176185.1 Armatimonadota bacterium
GTTATTCATCAACGCCTGGGCCTCTTGAGTGCGTCGAAGTGCTGTTTCAGTACCCGCCTGTTTGGCTTGTAACTGAGATTGCCTTTGCTGTTTTGCTTGCCATTCCTCATTCCACTTGTCACCTTCATTGGTCGCGAGTTGCTGAAGAAGCGGAACGTTTGGGGCCTTTATAGTTCTGTGTGTCACCAATCCTATATGCGAGATATCTACGGAGTATGTAACCGAGCCTGACCTCGTGTATAGCGTTTGTACTTGTCCGTAGATTGTTTTGTCCATTTTTGTGCGACTTTCCCAGAAGTGAAGAGGTCTTTAGCCTACCAAAATATGGTGAACATCCCAAGAATGGCTAGAGAAATGTCGTTTGTCTCGCCGGTGGTCGTGCGGCGGGTCCTTGGCTTGGTGCGGTCAAGCGTTACCTCGAAGGTTTGGTAGTGGATGGCGACCTTGCGCCAGGGGATGTGGAGCGTGCTGAGCAGCTTGCCCGGGAGTTTCTCGTGGGGAGCGAGGGGTAGCGGGCGCCTTGGTGGGTGTGGTTCGCGTCTGTCTTGAACGTGGTGGCGACGATGTTGCAAGCGTATTGGTTGATGAGCCAGCGGGGCGGCGGCGCATTGGGTGCGAAACCATTTGAGTGAACTCTGACTTCAATACAGCAACCGACCTGCGTGATTGGATATTGGTCTCGAAGACGATGTTGGTTGCTGCGAGGATGGTGTCCGGGTCCGGATATTCGCAGCCGCCCATCGCCGAAAGAAATGCATCCCAATGGCTTTGCTGTAACCCGCATGCAGCGAGGATATAAGGAACATGTGGTGGGATTTCCGTCTCAATTACCATCGTTTCAGTGATCAACAGGTACAGAATCGCCGTCTGATACACCTTCGCCCGGCGCTTGGGACGCACCGCACAGGCCTTCGTGAAACTGACTTCACCCGCAAACAGGGACTGCAAGAGATTCAGCGTTGGGTTGTCACTCAGCCATGCTGGACGATCCGATGTTGCATGTGCAAGGTTTGAATCCACTTCTACGGTGTAGCTGCCATCCGTAGATGGACGCTCCAAAGCAACGGTTGATACCCGGTGCATACTCCGCCTGAGTCTGTCGAGGAAGCGATGCTTAGCGGTCTTGAAGAGAAGACGGACGAAGTGGTTTTCCGACTGAATCTCCAGCTGGCTTTTTTGAATCAGGTGGATGACGGCCTCCCACGCCTCAATCGCGATGTCTTCCGCTTCGAAAATGGCAAGTGCTGTTTGCATCCGGATTATCCGTCGCTCACAAAAGAGCTGGACTTTGTAGAAGTGCATTTTGAACAGCTCGCGGTGCAGCTTCTCAGCCAGACCCAAATCGCCATTTCGATAGGCAACTCCAAAGCGCTGGGCAAGAACAGGGCCAGCTGAATCCGATGAATGAGCGCTCCGACAATCAGGGCGAAGGGTTGCTGCAGAAGGACGGTCGATAGACATGCCGCCATTCTGCACAATGAGCAATCATCGCACAATTGTTAAAAGTGATAATCGGCGATTTACAAATTGTTTGTAATGATTGGCATTTTTTGAACGATAAGTATGCTGAATGTCCCGATTTGAGAGTGTTTTCACTGCGTTGGGTTTGTAATGGTTGCCATATTCGCCGATTGGTCGTCCGGATGCTAACTGTGATTTTGTTACCTGTGGACACATCTAAGTCCCGCGATTATTTTCTGTTTAACTGTAATAATCACGCACTTTTCTACGTTTAGTTGTATATGGCACTGCCACGGTTTGCGGTCATGTATGAGCTCCCGCCCACACCAAGATTGATGAAACGGTTATACTTGTTCCATGTCCCATGATTTGAATTCTGTCAACGCAGCCGTTGATGCTGCATTACCAATAGCGCTTACGGAACTCGCTGAGATGATTGCCATCCCAAGCGTGGCCGCGAAGAGTGACTCCCCGATGGAGGAAGGTGCAGCCAAGGTTGCGGAGCTCCTCAAAAAACGTGGCTTTGAGGCCGAGCTCATCACTACATTTGGTGCGCCTCCGGTTGTCTTTGCACAAAACCTCTCTGCGGGACAAGACAAACCAACTGTTCTCTTTTATAACCACTACGATGTCCAGCCGGCTGAACCGCTTGAGCTCTGGGATAGTGATCCGTGGACACTGCGCATTGATGACGATATCTGCTACGGACGGGGTGCAACGGATGACAAAGGGCATATCAGTGCCCGCCTAATGGCCATCGATGCCCTGCTTGCAGCAAACAATGGCACCCTCCCGGTGAATGTCAAGTTCATCGTCGAAGGGGAGGAAGAGGTTACCAGCCTTCACCTCGCACAATGGATTGATGAGAATCGCGACCTCCTTGATGCTGATGTCACTGTCTGGGAATTTGGCGGTGTTGATCACTACGGGACGCCTGAGATTATCTGTGGTCTTCGGGGAATCGCCTACATCGAGCTGCACGTTCAGACCATCGCCTACGATGGACACTCAGGCTTTATTGGCTCCCTCTTTGAAAATGCTGCATGGCGCCTGATCTGGGCAATTAATAGCATCAAGGGACCGGATGGCCGCATTCTAATCGATGGCCACTACGCTCCTGTTATCCCACCGGATGACTATGACCGCGCGCTCATGGAAAAGCTACCAAACCTCGAGGATTCCCTTCTTGCCGAGTACAACATGCCGAATTTCCTTGGGGATGTACGTGGCGTAGATGCCAAGATCCAGCAGGTCTTTGAACCCACCGCAACTGTTTGTGGGATTGGGAGTGGCTGGCAGGGCGAAGGCGCAAAGACCGTTCTCCCGGCTAATGCGATGGCAAAGATGGACTTCCGACTCGTCCCTGATATGGATCCGGAAACGGTGGTCGCAGCGCTTCAGAAGCATTTGAATGACAATGGTTTCGCCGATGTTCAGGTGCATTATCTTGGTGGACAGCGCCCGGGACGCGTGGATCCGCGACACCCGATGGTGAAGAAGTGCATCGATACCGCACGCACAGTCTACGGATGTGAACCAGTCGTCGTGCCTCTTGTCGGTGGCTCTGGGCCCATCTACCCGTTTATCAAGACACTGGGGCAACCTGTTGTTACGTGTGGTGTTGGTTATCCGGGTGGACGTGCTCACGCACCAAATGAAAACCTCCGGATCAGCGATCTATTGCTCGGTGCCAAGCACACCGCTCACTTTATGCTGAGTCTCCTCGAAGACTAGGTGTCATGCATGGACCGCCAACTGATCATGGCGGTCATAGCTGTGTGTTTGTGCGTGGATGGTTTCAGCCTCCCGGGACATGCCGGACGCTAGTAACCCCGGAACGTTGTTAAGTAAGCATCAACCGAAGTGGGCTAATAAACGCTCGTCCAATCCATTCAGCGAATCATAAAAATCGTTCCGGCTGGATGGATAGGCGTTCCATGCGTCACTAGGAACTGGCTTTATCGGATTCGGTTTCAGCCTCCCGGGGGATGCCAGATGTTGGCAAGCCCGGGTAGGCTTATGGTCGGCAGGCTTCG
>JBEDDQ010000415.1:0-5792 GCA_041176185.1 Armatimonadota bacterium
GATGCTGGCGATGACCGTCGTCTTACCGGTTCCGGGGCAACCGGTGATGATAAGTAATTTCTTCGATGCCTATGCGACCGCAGCCTGCTGCTCCGCTGCCAGGTGGATGCCATTTATCTCGGCCATAAACGTGATAGCTTCCGAAACAGCATTCGCCCAGGCGACTTGGTCAACAGCAGCATCACCACGCAAGCGGTTTGTGATTGCCTTTTCCAGTCCAGCCTCGATGTGATGGAAGCGGCGAAGCTGGAGTCCCGTTTCCGTTGCCACGATGAGGTTTTCCGGGAATGCATGATCCATCGGAGCTGGCCAGACACCCGCCAGGGTATCCAACCAGTCGGCCGCCTGGAGCACTTGGTCACTTGGACTCCGTTCATCGGATCGGAGCTGTGCACTCCATTCCCGAAGCTGGCCGGTCACCGATGCGACTGCTCCATGGGATGTCCCGAGCTGGAGATGGCCATCCTGAGCACGTGCCAGCATCAGGAAGAGAACCGTGCGCAATGTGTCATCCGGAGCTGTGTAGCGATCGCAAATGCGATTTGTCGCATCGGCGATGAATGGAACGCCCGGTATGCACCGAATAGCCTTGGCGATTGAAATGTCCTTAGGCAGTGGCAACATGAAAGTCAACCCATCCCTTTCCATCGGTAGCTAAACCATTTTCAAAGGCCCTCACGAAGATGTAGCGCACTCCCGCCACGCGGCCGAGCCCTGCAGCTTCGACGGCTTGTTTGTAGAGATAGCCCTGTAGTCCGTAGCGGTGATGGTGCATCGCTTCCTCAATCTGCGCATCATCGTAGCCACCAAGGTGGTTAGTCTTCCAGTCGACAATCCATATGCCTGTATCGGTTTCGAAAATAGCATCGATGTTACCCGTGAGGAAGCCCCGTGGGAGTGTGTCGCTTTGCTCTGCGGCAAGCTGTGCGGTGACCTGATCGGCCTGTTCTCTGTGGCTTAGGAACGGAACTTCGGGGAATGCATTCCGGATATCCATCAGCCGTGTGCCGCAGGGAAGCGCTGTTTGAAGTGCACCCTCAACCATATTGACAATACTTTCGACATTTGGGTCGGATGTGTCTTTGGCTTTGATGCCATCTGCGCGGAGGCGGCGAAGGGTGAACTCCAGAATCTGATCACGTGTAACGGTCGCTACAAGTTGCGCTTTCAGGGCATCTTCAAAGACAGCGTGCACGATATTTCCGAGGCGCTTCCCGGCAACGGTCAGCCGCGAGGGAGACTTACCAGCCGCTTTAGCACTGCCATACGAGAGCGCCGCGAAATCGGGTACCTGTACATCATCCGCTTCATCCTCAGCCGGGTTTGGGACAGCATCGAGGATAGGCGCATGGTTCTTCGTCAGCTTTGTAAAGCTGGTGAAGTGGCGATGCGGGTAAAGCGTATGGGTTTCAGGCAATGGCCTTTCCGGTGGTACCGCTTGGAGACTCTGTTGGTACTCTGGAAGCGTTTCCTCGTTCGAGCCGTTGCTTGGATGTACAGCGTACAGCTGCTCTCCAGTGTTCGAAAAATGCGTCGATGCCAGCTCGCGTAGTCCATCGAGGGTTACATCGCCGAGCACCGATGTCAGTGCTGTTGTCCAACCAGGTTGCTGGCCTTGGCGGGGGCATTGCCCCGCTGGAACAACACAATACGAAACAGCCCTTGTAAGCGCGACGTACAGCAGGCGTCTGTCTTCAGCAGAACTTTCATCTGTTACGCGCTTGAATGCATCCTTATCCCAGCGGCGAAAGAGGACTGTTTTGTGGGTTCGTGTACTGTTGTTGGCAGCGACGATTCCGTATTCCGGCGGTGTGCCAGTGTTGGTTGATGTCACCCCACCGCCCATAAAGACGATTGGGAATTCAAGTCCCTTTGAGCTGTGTAGTGTCAGGACATGAACGGCATCATCATTTCCTTCGGCGAGCTGGGCAACGCTTTCCCGTGCATCGATGACGGATTTCAAACGCCCGGGAAGGGCATCCACTGTCAGCGCCTCGGTGGCCATTGTCTTTTCAAGCCACTGCGCGAGGTGAACAAGATCAGCGGCCCTGCGAAGGTGATCGAACGGCGCCCGGGATACTCCATCAAGGCCCCAGAATCCAGCTTCGGGCTCGATGATCTCACGGATTGCGGCTGCGACCCTGCCATCCGAAAGCATCCCCGCCCAGCTTTGGAATCGGCTCTGCCACTCGGATGTCTGTTGTTCCGTGAGATTTTTTTGATCGCTTTCAGAGACACCGGACCACCAGGTAAAGATGGCTGCGCGGACGACGCGTATGTCATTTGGTGCAGCGAGTGCGCTGAGGATGCTGAGAAACTCCTGTGCTGTCGGAGAAATGCCAACGTTCTCGCTGCGTTCATAGACAACGGGTATATGCCGTTTGCGCAGCTCGCGGATACAAGCCATCGCTTCCCTGCCAGTTCGGCAGAGAATTGCGATGTTATTCGGGAGCACTGGATCAGCCTTTTCAGATGCATCCAGCCCGGGTGTAACGGGTTTTTCCAAGCGAAATCCCCCGGTAAGTAAGCCGAGGATATGGTCAGCAAGCCAGGTTACGTAGGCGCGTCGTGCCAAGCCAACCTTTTGCATCGAGTCATCGAGATGACAGAAGACCACGGGAGGTACTTTGTTACCCTGTGCATTGACAAGGTGGCGTTTGCCTCCATCGGCATTCGGCTTGACCCCCGCATAGGTAATCCCGGCGGTTGCGGATTCACTGCCTTCGGTCGTGGGATTCGCGTTTCCAAACAAGGGAGCGGCACGTCGAAGGAGGAGGCCATCGATTGCCTCGACCATTACAGGCGTTGAGCGGTAATTGACGCCGAGGGTACAGAGCTGCCCCCCAGGGTTTCCCAAAATCTCGCCGCGGGCGCTGAGGTAGCTGTCGAGGTCGGACCCACGGAAGCGATAAATAGACTGCTTTGGATCCCCAACGAGGTAAATGACATTTCCAGCATCGGTTGTGCTTCGTGACACGGAAACATCTGAGACAAACAGCGACCGGAAAATCCGCCACTGGTCCGGGTCGGTATCCTGGGCTTCATCGAAGAGGACGATGGGAAAGCGCTTGCGTAAGGAATCCCGTAAGCGTTCCGCCAGTGCACGCCGCTCGGGACTCTCCTGCTTGTCGACCTCAACGGACTTTCGGAGGTCGGCAATCATCGCATCAAATGTGAGAATCCCTTGCTCGGACAAGCGCTTTCTGAGCATCGCCGCTGTGTCACGCACCAGCTTGTAGAGCGCCGCAAAGGCAACTTGCTTGGGAATAGACTCGATCCAGACAAACGCCTTTAGCGCTTCAGATAATCCTTCAGGATCACTCTCTAGCCATGCAGAAATGCCTTTTTTCGGCAAAACAGAGCAGATTGATGTAAGTAATGACTTCAGGTTTTCAAGTGGCGTTTCGCTGATGTTCAGTCGGCTCAGCGTATCGAAGGCTTCGATAAGCGTGCTTTGATCTGCCTTATTAAGTCGTCGTGACCCAACAGCATCCAACACGGTCTGTTTAAAATCTGCACCGTCGTAGTATTCGTTCCGTAGCTTGCTACACACACTTCGGACAGTGACATCAAAGGATGCAAAAATTTCGCCTGCATCCGGTGAAAACGTAATCGCCTCAAAGCGGTCACTCCCCGGGTAAATGTCTTTACGCGCCAAGTCGCGGGCGAGTTCGACAAAGGTATCAAGCTTGCTAAAAACGGCATCGATTGCATCGGAGACCCGCTCACCTGCAGCGCCAGAGTAAAGCATTTGAGCGTTGATGTGCAGCCACTCACTCATCGTCTCATCGAGAATACGCTGGGCGAGTTCCTCACTTGCCTGCGCCTGCCATGGACGGCCTGCCTCAAATGCAAACTGGTCCAGAACGGCGTTTGCAAAGCTGTGGATTGTTAGAACCTGAGCGTTGTCGTACTCGGCGAGAGCCTTGCGAAGGCGGGTGAGACGGATTGTGCGCTCATCGGTTTCGGAGGTCTTCGCCAAGTCTTCGATACGCTTACGCAGCGCATCCCGGAGCGTCTGCTGCATTTCCGCAGCCGTCGCACGGGTAAACGTCACAACCAAAATATCGCTAATGGCAATGCCCCGTTCTTCAAGCGCGCGGAGCACAAGCTGACGGATTGTGTAGGACTTGCCTGTCCCCGCCGATGCTTCAATCACAGCAGAATGGGTCAGCTGCAGACCATCAGGTGCAATCTCAAGCATCTTTGCTACCCTTATCCTTTGATGATTTCTTTGGAGCGGTGTTGTTCACGTCAAGGACGACATCAAGAAAAAAGTCCCACGCTGCTGTCCGTGTAAATCCCTGTTGATCGAGATAACGCCGGGTTTCGACATCCCACTTCTCGATGCGACGTTCCAGCTCTGCCTCGATCGCATCAAACTCCACACTCTTGCCAATCTCCGTCCAAGCCGAGACCTTTAGGTCATCCACGTAAACGGGGATACAGACATCCCTGTTAGCCGCCGCAAGCGCTATGAATTGCTCTTGCAGCTGGAGATAAGCATTATCATCAAGCGGAACATGGAGTGTATACAGGTCTTCCTTTGGATCCCGGAGGTTGATAATAATGACGGTGAAGCCTCCATCCTGAGGGCGGGTTGGGAGGAACAGCCAGCGCGCCAGCGCCCGCCAGAGGAAGCGGTCATGCTTTTCGGATGGCTTTCCAGAAGTCACCGTAAACACAAAGCCGTTCTGCCACGTGTCTCTTACATTGCCGACGACTCCGGCGACCTGCCCGGTTGTAAAGCGAACGGGTTTCCGCAGCGGACCGAGTGACTTACGTGTAGAGAAGCACTTGTCCTCGAGGAGTTCGAGGTGCTCCGATGTCCTTGCATACATAAAATTGCTGTTCGACTGGGTTACCAAAGCCTCTCTTCGGATGTCAGGCCAAACACTTTTCAATGCAACTGCAAGCGTGACGTTATGACGCATCGCGTAATCCCAAACACGCTTTACGGCAACATCCCGGATGTCCGGTGCAAAGCTGTCATCCTCTTCCGGGTTGTCCACACTTGCAATACGCATGTCCCGTCCGGCGCTCAGGTGGTGCCTTGCGGGGTTGACGAAGAGGTCCTCGAATGACTTTGCGGACACGCGCGATGTTGGCGACTCAGAAAGCGTTGCATCCGACGGAGTTTCGGCAACTAAATTGACACTTTCCGTGGATGTTACAGCTCCAAAGCGCACCCGCCGGTCGCGCGCATAGAGAATGCGCTCAAACCACGGGAACGCTGCGCGCTCGATGATGATGTCTTTACCGGCATTTGGAAACGCCTCGACGATGTCGCGCAGCGGCACGGCCATGTCGCGTTGCGTTGCATTCGCAGCATCCCGGCCGGTGTAGTAAAACCAGAGCTTATCAATGGCGCCAGTGAGGACTTCGAGGAGCGCGAGGCGGTCGATCTGCGCAGGGGATGCATCCAAGCGGTTGTCATTGTAATAGTGATTTGCAGATGCCTGCGTAAGATCAAAGCCAAGCGGCTGCCTACGCGCTGGAAAGGTGTCCTGGGACATCCCGAGAATACAGATGACCCGGCTGGAAATGCCTCTGGCCTGTGCAAGCGGGACTACGGTAGCAGCCTCGAAGAGCGCTCGTCCGCGCGGTGTCCCCTGTTCCGTCAGTCGCTGACGAAGCAGCACCCGGAAGTCCTGCAGGCTGATTTCATAGTCACGGGCAACATCGACACGCTCACTCTGGGCCAACAACCCTGAAAGGGCATAGCGGATTGCCGTGATGTGGTCATCATCCGATGGCTGCCCGGAGCGGCAGCCGATTTGCTCATCAATGAT
>JBEDDQ010000416.1:0-4818 GCA_041176185.1 Armatimonadota bacterium
GGTTTGTACCGGCTGCATTCGTGTATGGGTTAGCGCGGAGGCTTGACCATGATGCCTGTACGTTATCCGTATCGGCAGCTCCCGCATAGCGACTTGTGAACTGGCGGGGATTAGCGCCGTAAATGCCGCAGATGAAGATGTTTCGCTTACCTGATGCGTTTACGTTTGCAGCCGTAGCAGGGTCACCATCGACTGTTTCGGTAACAGGATTGGATCCACCCGTGTAGCCGGTTCCAGCTACAGACGGAGCCGCGTTGGAGTCGAACGCAATCCAACGTCCATCAGGGCTAGCCGATGGGTTTCGCTCATCCGCATTACCTGCCGTGATTTGAAAGATGGTAAGCGTCGTGGTGTTGATGGAAAAGAGATGGAAGTTCGCATCACCGTTCAGCTTGGCAGAGAAGACAATGTCATTGGAACCGATCCAGCATGCACGCCCTACCGAAGTGAATGTCCGCCCACGGAATGAGCGTCCAGCCGACAGTGCAATCAGGTTAGTTGCCCCAGGAGGTGTTGTGGACAACGTACCGGATGATGGGATGTTTGATGCGTAGAGATTCCAAACCTTGTTTGGGTCATCGACCGGCAGACCATCCGTGGACTTCGAGAAGACGATTCGGTTGCCGGCAGGGTTTACAACTGGGAACTGATGATCCGCTCCAGCCTCAGCCGTCAGTGCGACGGGAACCGTCGTGCCTGGCTGCGATGGGTTGTTGACCGAGCCTGCTGTAAGGCGGTAGAGCTGATGTACACCTGATGTCGCAGATGCTCCAGCGTAGTAGATGAATTGCTCATCTTCGGTAACAAATGGCGTGCGTTGATCTATGCCGGGCGTTGGATATGCATCTACGACCTGCTCAGCTACGTTTGCACCATTTGGCCCGCCGATTTGGCGACGTGTTTTGCCAGCTTGGTCTGATGGTACTTCCAATCGACGCTTAGTAACGTCCGATGGGAGGAAGCGAGCATCGCCCAACCCCGGAAACTTTGTCTGTGGCACAGCAAACGCACCCGACGACTTTTGAGTACGCTGTGCACTCGCATGTGTCGACAGTGCGACCACTGCGGCCACGAAGACCGATATCGCGGCACCTTGCCGCGGTGTTCGTTCGAACTTCAACGTGGGGTCAACCTCCTCGATCTGCATTCCATCCAGTAATCCGAAAACGACGATAACCAACCAGTATTGATTCTGACCATAAGTTACCGACGCCTGTAGAGCTCCCTACTGAAGGCAGAATGCATTTCACATCCTGTTCCGTACAACCTGCATCACTGACTTTGTGTGTTCGGCTATACGAATGCCAATGTACACGGACAATAGTCCAGCGTACGGGCGATTATACGGGTCAGCATTTGCGAGTGTCAAGCAATATTGCCGTGGGTGGAGGGTCAATAATGGATATGATGCGGACGATTGTTTCACCATCACAGAGCGGGCCCTTGATCAGGATTGGTTATCCTGTATTTGTAACGATGTTAAAGCCAGCAAGGTGGGCGCATTCGCATCCCACCTTGCTGCTATGTTTATCACGATTTGCGCTCTTTACATTTGACTTCACACGCAGTCGCCCACAAATCTTGGGCATATCAAACGCATGGGTCATTGAGAGACAACTAGTGAAGCGTTATTGTTAGTGCCCGCGCTCTATAAACTGATACACACGGCGAAAGATGGTGTCAAACTGATGGACCAACGCCGCTTCCTGATCACCGTCAAAGTCCGTTTTAATGACATCACGGAACGGGCGTTCTGGTTCGCCGATTCGATACGTCTGGATAAACGCTGGCAGCTGTAGCTGTTTCCCGGACACCTCTTCCGTGACCGTGATCTGCGCTTCGAACCAATGCTTCCTTGCAAGTGCCGTTGGATCCTGTGCCACTGCAACTATATATGTGGTTGATGTATCAACTGTGGTGTACCGTCGTCGCGTCACGTTCATATGTCGCCAATTCTAGCATGCCGAAGGATATGCAGGCAATTTGGATGCATTGACACAGGATGTGCATCGGATTTATAATCGCTGCAATGAGAATCCTCCACTTGGCTGCGTTTTTTGCGCTGACATCGACTTCTGTTCTTGCGCAACAAGGTCAAACTGGAATGCGCATTCGCCTTGGTGCACTTCAGCCATCCTCGGCAGCGATGAAAACAGTGGCTGAGCGCCATCCAGGTGTCATGATTGACTTTCTGAGCAGCAAGTCAGCCGATGGTTCCACATTGACCGTTGGCTACTTTCAGGGTGGTTCTGGTGCTGGAATGATTAAGACAGTCCCGGTGATGTTTTCGAAGGTATCGGATTCAACATCTTCTGTTCCTGGACTGGGTGGGTTGTATACTGGCACGGGTATAGGTGCCTATCTATTTGACACCCCTGGGTCAAATATGAAAACACTGTGGGGCGGGTACGCGATGGTTGGACTGAAGCTGCCGGGTGGCATCTTTGCCGAGACGCAGTACCACTACACGAACCGGTCCGTAAATGGGTACTCACCGAACGGTGTTGGGCTCATGATTGGTCGGAAGTTTTAACACACTTCCCGCGACCAACGCGGGTCATGGTTCTATAGGAGAATGGACTCTATGAAGCATTTGTTGATTGCTGCAGGACTCGTCGGTGCCGTCGCTTTGACGTCCACTGCAAACGCACAGGTATCTGATTTGGCCCAAAAAGTCGGATCTTCATCGTTGAAATTTGGTTCCTACAATCCTGACAAGCCCGTTGTTCGGAACGGTGCCGGCAAGAACATCTTCAACTTTGAGTACGAAACAACCATTCAAAGCGTCACTGAGCGCAATGAAATCAGCACGTTCAGCATCGGTTTGATTGAGCGTGGCGATATGCGGATGATCCCAATGACGCTTAGCCAGATCACGCGAGACAACAAGCGTACCTCCGGTTATGACTGGTTCAGCGGCTACGGCATTGGTTTGTATGCGATCCGTATCGATAATGGCAATACATCCGGGAACACCAAAGTGATGCCAGGTATGCACTTTACTGTTGGCGTGAACCTTACACAGCGCTCGTTTGTTGAGGCTCGCTACCACTTTGCAGGACACTACGAGACGATCAACCCATCTGGTTTGAACATCTCCTACGGCATCCGTTTCTAAATAATCGAAACGGTCTAACTTCAAACCCTTCGCTTTTCAAAGTGAAGGGTTTTTTGTTATTTATGCCTCAGCGCCCCCGCGTGTTTAGTAATCCACGACCATGCATTTTTGGGCGCCACAGTGTTGTCCCAAGACATCGCGACAAGGGTGAACAGGGTAATGGAAACAGGCCCGCTGTCGTTCAGCAGAAACAGAGGTAACGCAAGGCATTCTCCAAGATCGGGTTTCTTCCCTTGGCGATGTCTATATCGAATCACCCACCACACCAGACTTATCAATGCGGTAACTCCCCAAGCCGATGTGGACATCAGTCGGATGTGGGCTGACGCTTTACTTGCTAACAGCTCGAAGACACCTGAACCCGCGGATGCAACAAGACGCCCGATGTGTGATTGCATCGACGACGGTACCAGGTAGGCATCCCATACAACGACAGCCGTCACAGCAGTGATTACACCAGCGGCAATCAGATTCGCGGATTTGCCACCATGTAGGACTGAAAAACCAATAATCCCGATGAGTATGGCAACCATATCGCCGCCATTTGCACCAAGTCCAGGATGCCCAATGAGCAAGGCAGCGATGCCTATAGCAATGACACGTTGTGACAGGTTGGTGATCTGTAGCGCTAAAACGGCACCAATCAGCAAAGCTGAAAGCTCATTCCCAACGCCGTAATACCGCGCACCAACGACTGGGTTTGCCCCCAAACCTGCATATGAGCCGAGATAACCACCGGTTAGGAGGTCTGCCAATAGGCACCCGCCAAGTAACCCGATTCCATTTTGAGGTGCAAATTTCCAACCGATGACACAGAAGACGAAACCAAGAATTGTGCCAAGCATGTAGCCAGTGACGTTTGGAGTGACTGTAATAGCCAGCGTGGATGAAGCGGCCGCAATCAACACGCCACTCAAGGTCAACAGGAGCAATCGTAATGGGAATGCCCGTCCGAATAATGCGAAAATAACACAAACCAACGATCCGTACTTAAGAACGGAGAAAAACACTGAATTCGCATCGGCGTACTCAAGGTCCACAGCTAACTGATCAGCACGCCTCTTCGCCGGTCCTGTAATCTGTCTGACTTGGTGTGTCTTCTTTGAAAGAACGCCAAGTACGAGGTCTTCCATATCATTGGATGCCAACAAGTAATCACGACGCGTACTCCCTGATGTCAGGTTTATTGGAGCGCCGGCACTTGAGATTTCGCCTCCTATAAGCCCGTGTTTTCTTGAAGAGATTAGTGGAATGACAATGCGCATTTCGCCTGTTGAGAGCGCTACATCCGATACATCTGGGGTAGCTTCATCTGGCCAGTATTGTGCTGATGCCACAACAACATCTGCATCGTCTGGTCCTGCGGCATCAACGTTTTGCCCCAGCCATTCACACGCGATGTTGTCATCACAGCGCACTCGTCCACCAGTTTGCAGCGTAGCTGATAGTTTGGCTTTGATGCCCGAAAGCCCGCGTCTCCACGCATTTGCGGACATCATGAAGACGCCATCTTCCTCAAGACGTACCGGACGATCGCGGGTCGTATCGGTGACAAGTGTGAGAACGACATGGGATGGAACAGGTATCGCTGTGCCTGCGCTGGGCACGTTGTATTGCCTAATGCGATAGCCGGCAGCAGTGCACAGGAGGAAGGCAAGCAGCGGGAGTATCCACTTTTTGTACACTTAACGGCCCAGAAT
>JBEDDQ010000417.1:0-3766 GCA_041176185.1 Armatimonadota bacterium
CCAGGTGCCGACTTCGGTACAACCCTCGGAGACATGTTCGGCGACATGTTCGCCACTGCACGCAAGTCTGAGAAGAAGCGTGCGCCACGTCGCCGTGATGAAGACGATGAGGACCTCGACAACATCGATATCGACGATGTTGATACCGATACCGATGTCGAAGCAGAAGGTGAGACAGAAGAGGCGTAAGCCTCGACTGGTTGGGTGAAATCACTAAGGCCCTGGAGCAATCCAGGGCTTTTTTGTTGCTGCCCTCAAAACACCATGCTAGATTGAAGCAAATGGCAATCTGGGCTGTAACCGGTGGGATCGCATGCGGGAAATCAGCAGTGATTAATGCCTTTGAGGCGCTTGGAGCAACCTGCTATTCTGCCGATGCTGATGCCCGGGATGTATTGATGGAGCCGGATGTAGATCGGGAAGTGCGTACCGCTTTTCCCGATGCTATCAATGATCAAGGGCAACTTGATCGAGCAAAACTCGGTGGGCTCATTTTCGCAGACACTAGTCGGCGCGAACGACTAGGACAAATCATGCATCCATACATCAGAGCACGCATTAAGGCTCGCATCGAACAAAATCATGCTTCGTCGCACAGTCTGCCTGAGCTCTACGAGGTACCGCTGCTCTTCGAAGGTGGGCTGGAGACCTGGTTTGATGGCACCATTTGCGTTACCTGTAAACCAGAAATACAGAAGCATCGTTTAGTCAACAGACATTTTTCACGCTACCAGTCGATGCTGTCCGATGAAGAAGTCAAACAAGTCCTTAGTAGCCAGCTCTCAGTCACTGAAAAGGCTGACCGGTCCGATATCGTCATCGACAATTCCGGTACTGAAGCTGACCTGGTTCAGGCGGTTACAAAGGTGTTTACGACATTGAGCAACAGGACGATGCCATAAATAGTCGTGTGGATTAGTAATCCATCAGGGCAAACGATTGACTTTTCCGGCACCGAAGCTGACCTGATTCAGTCCGGTACAAAGGTGTTTGCGAGATTAACTATTAGAGCGAGGCCATAAAGCGACTGATCGCTGGAATCATCATCCGCTGATGGACGAGAAACGCATCATGGCCGTAGTCAGATTCCAGAATTACCGCCTCAGCGTTTTCATTACCTCCACGCTGCGCCCGCTCAGCTATCTCAACTGTCTGCCGGGGAGGGAAGAGGTCATCTGAAGAAAAGCCAATCGCTAAAACCCGTGCCGTGATCGTCCTGAATACGTCATCCAGTGATGCCCTGCCCCTTGCCAAACCGTGGCTGTCCAGTGCTCGCGAAATAAGGATGTACGTATTGGCATCAAAGCGCTTGTTGAGCTTCTCGCCCTCTTCATTGAGGTAATCTTCAACGAGAAAGTCTGAACGTGGACTGATATCTCTCGAGAACAGAGGGTCACAGCCATCGTGGAACATATCCTGAAACGAGCTGTCCGAGAGATACGAAATCGTCCCAATCATTCTGGCGAGGGCCAAACCGGCTTCCGGATCTACGCCGCTCTCCGCGTAGTGGCCGTTGTTGAACGCAGGATCCAGGCGAATAGCGGTCCGTGCACAGTGGTTATATGCAATAGCCCTTGGATTGGGTGTCAAGGCTGTCGCGACCGGGATGATTCCACGGACCACAGCCGGGTACATCGCGGCCCACTCAAGTGCTTGAAAACCACCCATGGAGCCACCCGCAACGCAAGCGATCTCTGTAACGCCAAAACACTGCTCGAGGAATGCCTTCTGCGTCGTAACCATGTCCCGGATAGTTATCCGAGGGAAGTCAGGGCCATATTGCTTTCCATTCAATGGGTTAGTGGAGAGAGAACCTGTTGTTCCCCGACATCCACCAAGAAAATTCGGGGCGATGACACACCATCGGTTTGTATCGATGGCCTTGCCCGGGCCGATGAGGTCATCCCAATATCCGGTAGAACGGTTCGTTGGCGCGTACTTTCCGGCGGCATGACTGGATCCGGTAATTCCATGTGCAATCAGAACGACATTTCGTCCATCATCACTCAATTCGCCGTAGCGTTCATAGGCAACATCCACTGCTGGAAGTGTCAAGCCCGACTCGAGCGTAATGCCACCCGCGAGGCGAAAGGTCTCTTTTTTTACGATCAATGGGGTCGGATCTGGTGCATCTTGTACAGGCATTGACGCTATCTTATCGCCGTCCAGCCCTGACATCGGCCCGTGCTACAATGCGTCGATTAGGTAATCCGCACGCATGAAACATGTTATTTCCATCTCACTTGGATCATCCTCCAGAGACAAAACCGTCCAGACAACGTTTCTGGGCGAAGCATTTACAATCTCACGACAGGGTGTGGATGGTGATGAAAAGCGATTTATGCAGCGCCTCGGTGAGCTCGATGGAACGGTGGATGCCTTCGGTTTTGGGGGGATGGATCGTTACCTCTACGTGGGCGAAAAGCGCTATGAGTTCTCGGCCGCAAAGCGTCTTCTGGCACCGGCGGTAAAGACACCCGTCCTTGATGGAAGTGGCCTCAAGAACACATTGGAGCGTGCCGTCGTCCGCCGGCTCGCATCGGAAGGAATCGTCGACTTCGCACACTCTAAGACATTGATGGTCGCAGGTGTCGATCGTTTTGGGATGAGTGAAGCGCTTGCCGAGCAAGGGGGAGAAGTCGTCTTTGGTGACCTGATGTTCTCGCTTGGATTACCGATTCCCATCCATGGTGCCAAGCTCCATCGCCTGGTAGCCGGGCTACTGTTGCCACTCATTGTGCAGATGCCTCTTTCTGTTCTCTATCCGATGGGAGAAAAGCAAAACCAGATCATCCCGGCACATCAACAGTGGTATGCATGGGCTGACATCATTGCTGGTGACTTTCACTACATCCGGCGACACCTCCCGACAGCTGAAAGCGGGATCCTTAAGGGTAAAACCATCCTGACAAACACGACGACGGAACAGGATCAAATCGAGCTTCGTGAACGTGGTGTAACGCGGCTCATTACGACGACTCCGTCCTTTGATGGACGCTCGTTCGGCACGAATGTTATGGAAGCAATGTGTGTTGCTCTGAACGACGGCAAGCTGCTTGACCGCGCTGGTTACGAGGCAGTGCTCTCAAAGCTATCGTGGGATATCAATATCATCGAACTACAGGCACCCGCTGGAGGAGCAAAATCATAATGGAACGCTTTGCATTCATCATTCATGCCATTGATGTCCGTGCGGATGTCGCCAAAAAATTTCCTATCGCTAAGTACTTTCCTGCTCCAATGGTTGAGAACGTGATGGCTTATGTAAAGCCGATGGTCGTTTCTCACATCACCGGAATCAAGTCCAAGACCGGGGTTGAGGCCGAAGGATGGTTTATCGGATGCACGCTTGGGCCCCGTAAGCTTCTGACATCCGAGCCTGAGTTCGTCTACAAGAATCTTGAGCAGTGTGTTGCCCTCGCGGATGGCCTTGGTGCGAAAGTCATTGGCCTCGGAGCATTGACATCGGTAGCAGGTGATGGCGGTATCACTCTCGCCAAGCGTGTCAATATGGCCGTAACCACCGGCAATAGTTACACCGTTGCGACGGCTGTCGAGGGAGCGATCAAGGGGGCCGACCTCATGGGAGTGCCGATTGAGGAGGCTCATGTCGCCATCGTTGGTGCTGCCGGAAGCATCGGTCGTACAAGTGCCATGCTCCTCGCTCCAAAGTGCCGTCAAATGACCCTCCTTGGCCGCGATGCGGCCAAGCTTGAACCGCTGGCGAATGAGCTGCGGGCCGTTTGTAAGACCGTTAGTGTTTCAT
>JBEDDQ010000418.1:0-3676 GCA_041176185.1 Armatimonadota bacterium
GTTACAGCGGACCGCAATCAGGAAGCCTCCAACGATAGCAATAAGGCCAGTGCCCTGATCTGCGTTTGGTCCTAGCCAAACTGATAAACATTGTTTGATCGGTTCGATGAGCGTGGCTAATGTCACAAGTAACGTGATGATGTTGATGACCTGCAGCATTGGCCTCAATATCGGAGCAATCATCTGCGACTGAGCCCGTAACCGTTCATTCATACGAGGTGTATATACCACGCTGAGTGCATCGTGAAGCATTACGGGTGTTGGTCTGAAATCACACAGCCAACCGGGTTGTAAAGCAGATTACATCGATATATGTGTGATGTTCGGTCACCTAATGGACTATTCGGTGTGTCACCGATATTGATTTTGGATGTAGATGTGACATTGATAACCACCTGTTTCCCTTGACAATCAAATGCCCGCCTTCGTACACTACCGGATACTAGTTCCGGGACCCAATCCGTTTATCAGGATGGTGAAGGGCCCTGTCCGGCAAAGGACGTTACTTAAATGCGAAACCAAAGAACATCGGGAATGAATCAGCCACGCCACTTCAAGAGAGCGAATGGTGTGTTGTCACGGGCATGCACGGCGACTTTGTTGCTTTCGCTGTTGATTCCGTCCGGAGCTGCCTTTGCGGATGGCATGTTGAAGTTTGATGTTGTAAATGCCAAAACGGGAAAAGCAATTCCAGGTGCTGTGATCCGTATCGAGCCTGCGGCAAGCGAGATTGATGAGCTTCAGTTCAAGGCGGGAGACAACGGAGTCGCTGCCACGGGTGATTTGGTTTCCGGTGAACGTGTCTTTACGGTAACTGCGATTGTCGAAGGGATGGTCTATCGTCCGTTCAAAGGCAAGGTTACTGTTGTAGATAACGATACGGTGACGATTCGTGTTGCGATGGTTGAGCAGGGCTTCAAGACATTCGAAGTCAATGACAAGGTTGTACGCATCAACTTAGATGATCCATCCAGCCGGACCTATCGTGATAAGGCACTGTTGCATGGAACAGCATTGGGTGCTGGCAATGGACAGAGTCTGAACAAAGTCTTGCGCTCGGTCCCTGGCTTGAATGCGGATCCTCTGGGAGGATTGATTTCACGCGGAGAGCAAAGCCCAGCACAGTTCTATGTGGATGGGTTCCAGCTACCAGCACGCGTCGCCGGTTCTACGGGGCAGTGGGTTGATCTGGCATTTATCGAGACATTGACGGCTCGAACAGGCGGGCATTCCGCTGCTTACGGTGGTGGTAGCAGTGCTATTATCGACCTCGGACTTACCCCTGCAATCTCGCCATACGGTTCTCCAGTACGAAACGCCGAGACATATGTCCGCACATCCAATGGCGACTTTGGTACATCTGAAAACCTCATCACTGTGTCCAAGCAGCGTCCTCGCCTCAATAATGCGCGTACGGACATTGGATATGTTCTGGGTGTTTCCAACCGTACGACATCAAATGCATCCTTGTCACCGCAAACCGGTGGTGCTGCACCCAATGCCGGTGGGATGTCCAATAACGCGTTTGGAAAGGTTGAGGTCCGTCTCAACCCAACTACAGAAGTTTCATCTACATTTGCTCTAGGCTCTGCGGTTACGGGTATCGGAAACCGGACCGGTCTAGGGACTTCCTTCAATGGAACGGGCTTTGGGTTTGGTGGAGCGCTCGATACGCTCGCTGGTGGTGGAAGTCAGGCTGACTTGGGCCTTGATGTAACACAGCGGGATAATTCTGAGCTCTTTATTACACAGATTCGAAAGCAGCAACGTGGAGGCGGCTCGGCAACCTTCACGGTTGGTGTGTCGAAGCAGACGCAGAGTACGACGAACAGCACGTTACCTGTTTCTCAGGGAAGCCTGCCTGCTGAATCATCCATTGAGTTCCTCCCAAGCGTTTACCAAAACTATCGCACAACCGGAGTCCAGGCTGACTTTGTCGTTCCATCCGGGAGCCGCACAACCCGCTATGGCATCGCGTTACAGTCCATGGGGGGGGGCGAGTCTACTTACCTGAACCCACAAAGTGCTGCGGCGATTACGGCGCTTGGCAATATGGGCGGTCAGCTGGCGAACCGCTTCGGACCGGATTCGACCGGGCACATTCCAGTCATCTATGCGAATCGCAAGTCTGAATATGCTGCGGCTTACTACCAGATCGGCAAGACAACTGGATCGCTTCGCTGGAACGCTGGTTTGCGCGGTGAAACCTTTGACCAAACCAACTTCTTTGCTTGGGAGACGCCAAACTTTGATCCGAATTCCCCTGATGTCTACGGGAATCCGATTCAGCGTGGTGCCCGAACGAGCTCTAAAATCTCGCCTCGGTTCAATGCGTTGTACATCCTGCCTAAGGATGGCACATTTAAGCTACTTGGCTTGCGACTGTTTGGTTTTGGCGTGTCCCAACCGGGTGCTTTGCGCTTCTCGTACAACCAGCTCTTCACACCTGCGCTTGGTCAGGGTGCGATGGCGATAGGCCAAACAAGCCTTGACCCATTGGCTTACCCAACAAAGCCGCAGACCACTGATCAGTTTGATTTCAGTGTTGAGCGTCAGTTTGGTACTCAGACACTCAAGCTTGGCTCCTATGTCAAGGTCAACAATGATGCAGTTGGCTACCAGCAAATCGTTCCAGGGCCGCAGGCTGTTGGATTTACAACGACATCGCTTGGAAAGGTCCGTGCCGATGGAGTTGAGCTCACTTACACGCTCAATCCACGAAATGAAGTGAATCCTGGCAATGTGGCTGCACTTTCTGGAACAACGGGCTTTGTAACGCTGTCCAATCAGAAAGTTCGGATTGATAACGCAACGACTGGTGCATTCTCGCCAGAGTTTGATCAACGCACATCGGTTGTAGCCGGGTTCACACAGGGTATCGGTGGGGGCACACGTTTGGGCCTGTCTTACGCTTATGGTAGCGGATTGACGGCATCGCAGTTCCAGGGAAGCAATCGTGCATCCCTCAACGAAGTAAATGCTCGCCTTCACTTTGGACACAAGTTGTTTGGTGCAGTGTCTATTGATGCATCCGTTGAGAACCTCCTCAACGCAAACTCGTTGGTGAGTTATGGAAGTGCATTTGCTGGGACCCGCTTCCAGCAGGGGCGACGTGCGCTGTTGACGCTGTCCGCCAAGTATTAGGTTTTTCTGAGTCCTGCCGATCACTATGTAGTGCATGGGCAGGACTCATCCAATGAGAAGGGTTTCCTATGAACAATCCGCTGGTAAAGTTTCTGGTTGAAGAGTGGTTTATTGCAATCGTTCTGGTTGCGATGTCCGTAGCGACGGTAACCGTTGTCTTTGAGCGCCTTGGTGCATATAAAAAGTACGGTGAGACATCCACGAATCTCCTGGCGGATGTGCTCGATTTGCTAAAGGCTGGCCGTGACAACGAAGCAACCCGTGCTGTGAATGACGCAGATGGCCCTGTTGCAGCCGTTGCACGTGTTGTTTTGGCAAATGCGCGCCGGAGTGTTGGAGAAGTTGAGCGTTTGGTGCAGGAAGCAGCTGAAGATTACTTTATGCAGCTTGAGAAGAACCTGGCTATCCTCGACACGATTACCACGCTGTCACCGCTGTGGGGACTCTTTGGGACGATTGTTGGAATGATTCAAGTCTTCCTAAAATACGCCGTTGCTAATGATGACAAGTCAAAGCAGGCAATCCTCCCAAG
>JBEDDQ010000419.1:0-4669 GCA_041176185.1 Armatimonadota bacterium
AAGTCAGGCACCAGTGGATTCTTCTCGAGGCGGCGCCCCTTCGGCGTGATGTAGTCCGAGAGAGGAATCTGCAGCTCAAAGCCATCGTTGAGCGGGGAGAAAATCGACACCAGAACGGCGCCCGCGGATGGCTTACCAATCAGCGTCGCGCCTCGCTCCTCGCGGAGGACGGCACTCGTAATCTCGGATGCGCTTCCGCTACGGCGGTCAATCAGCACAAAGATGCGGCCCTTGAATGGAGGAACTTTCTGTAGTCGCGTCTTCGAGCTCGGGCCAGCCCACTTTGCGACAGCCGTCAGGTCTTTGGCATCGCCGCCGACTTCGCTTGCAAACCGGTCTGCCATCTGGCGGGTCACATTTGTTCCAACGGGCGTATCCGGGTTACATAGCAACGCAAGGAGGTGATTCAGATTGCTGACAAGTCCGCCACCGTTGCCACGGAGGTCGATGATCAGGTTCTTTGCAGGAGCTGCGTCGGTCAAGAGCTTTTCAACAACAGCACGGTCATAGCCACGGGTAAACGACCAGAGCTTGAACAGCGCGGTTTCCTCATTGACCCACTTAAGGCTTGGGCTGCGGTCTGTACTGAACTGCCCGCGCAGAATCATGCAATAGCGCTGCTTGCCGGTGCTGGGTCGGAGGACGGTGAGGAGGGATGTCTCATTGATCTCAGCGCTGGGGATTGCCGATGGCTTGACGCCTTCGATTTCGGTAATGATGTCGCCGGCTTCCAGTCCAAGTTTTGCCGCTGGGCTATCGGGAACCACTGCAGAAATGGCGAGTCCACGGGCTTCCGGGAGAGCGGAAAATCCGAAGCCCAGCTGGGTACCGGTGCGGCGCTGCACGGCGGCCTTTGGCGTGAACAGACGGATATGTGAGATACCAAACTCACGGAGGGCAGTGTTTACGACATTTGTGAAGGCCGGTAATGTGGTTGCTTTGTCGAGGTCACCCTGTTGCTTCTGAAGAAACGCTGGCCACTTCGAAAAATCTACACCCGGCACAAATGCGCGTGTGCTAACGGTTTGCTGGAGGCGCTCCAGGGTGCGCTGCTTTAGTTCGGGTGTGATGGCTTGTGCGTACACAACCTGCGTCATCGCTAGCGAAACCGCCCCAAAGGCGGCGATCCGTGTCCATGGATGCATTCAGAGACTCAACTTTCACATTCAGATGGATTCTGCCGCATAGACGAATTTCTCGACATCCACGTTCACTCACATGGTGCTTTGCAGGCAAATCGTGCTCAGATAATACCGGCATGGCGCATTAATCCAAGGCGGCAGCCACAAAAACTGGTGCTGCGACTTTGGCTTCCGACAAGACGGAATAGGTTGACCCGGCAGCAGAGATGCGCGCAGCAACATCGGCATCAAAACAGCGTAAGACCATCCGAAGCGGAATATCGAGTAAGTCCGGATGCTTTTGATGCCATTCTTCAAGGAGTGACTGTGCGACAAGCCCGATTTCAAGATTGAGGGCATCATTGGATGTTGTAGCAATAAGCACGCATGCCCGGTCGACACCCGCCCGCATCAGGACGGTCGGTTTTGTGGCATCCCCGCTGATGATCGGTGCCTTTGTTACCGGGAGCACGTCCCGGACGATGGTTTCGGAGCCCTCGATGACAACGACATCAAATCCACGGCTCACCAGCTGTTCGGTGACCGCTCGCCCGACGGTGCCGTAGCCACAGAGGACGATATGACCGGACTTTCGGCGTGCAGCAGCCTCTGTACGAGCCACTATCGCTCCGCCAGCGAGCAGCCAGTTTGTAAACAGGGATGAAAATACGGCGATGGTCACAACGCCACCGAGCATGAGTGCCATCCCCGCCAGCTTTGCCGCAACGGGTGCCTCGCGTAGATTGAAATCTCCAAACCCAACCGTCGTCACAGTTGTCGTCGTGAAGTACAAGGAATCCAGCCAGGACAGGCGCATCGTAGCGTGGAAGACAAGAGCACTCGTTGTCATGATGCACATCAGGAGGATGCCGAGCAGGACAATGTCACGCTTTCGCGGTGTCAGCGACCACCCCGTTCGATGTCGTCTCTTAGGCATCCCCCGCTCATTGGCTGGCAACGCTGCGATAATCGCTTCTGTAAAGGCATCAGCGGCTACGGCAGCTGGGCTAAGGACCCGATGGATCCCGAATTCGCGCTCGAGGTGCGAAGAAAGACGCTCATTGGATGTCCGCATGATGACGCGAATGCTGGGCTCGGATGCCCGTAACTCCAGCGCGACTTCAAGATTTGTTGCGTCGTCTGCAGCGGTCAGAATGGCGGCATCCAGTGTGTGCAGATCGACTTTTCCCCGAACGGAGGCGTCCCGCATGTCGCCTTTGACGATGGATGCTCCAGCGCTGACGGCAGCTTCAAGGCGGTCGTTACGGGTGTGAATGTCTGTAATGACGATGACGGTTGCGCCGCGGGCACTGAGGAGCTCAACGACTTTGAGGCCGAAGCGTCCAAGGCCACAGACAAGCACACGTTTTGTCATGGATAAGTGTACCGTTTGGGGAACGCTTGAGTTTCGGGATGATTATTTCATGTGGCGAAGCCCGGCGTGACACCCGCAGCGCGCTGCCTATCTGAGCTGCACTTCCATCCCCAAAGTAGAAAAAACACCCCCAACAAGTAAGCCTTGTCAGAGGTGCATTTCCATCAAGAAACGTAGCTGCCTAAATCGCGGCGAGGGCCTGCGCGAGATCTGAGATGATATCCCGTGAATCCTCAATACCCACCGACAGACGGATAAAGCCCGGCGTGACACCCGCAGCGCGCTGCTCATCTGCCGACAGCTGCTGATGCGTTGTACTCGCTGGATGAATGATTAAGCTCTTCGCATCCCCGATATTCGCAAGCAACGAGAAGAGCGAGACGCTGTCAATGAGCTTTCGGCCCGCGGCAGCCGCTTCGTCATCCGAGCCTGCAAGCTCAAAGCCCACAAGCGCTCCATACTGAACATTCCCGCGGCTGTCCTTGCGATGGTAGCGGTTGGACACCTCATGGCTTGGATGCGATTTTAGTCCCGGATAGGTAACAGACTTGACCTTTGGATGCATCGTCAGGTACTCGGCCACGGCAAGCGCATTGCTGGAGTGACGCTCCAAGCGGAGGTGCAAGGTCTCAAGCCCCTGCAGGAAGAGGAAGCTGTTGAATGGGGAAAGCGCCGCGCCCATATCACGCATCCCCTGAAGACGAACCTTCAGCACAAAGGCGATGCTCCGTAGCGGCTCTGGGAGGTTGGCAAAGACGAGGCCATGGTAGCTGGCATCCGGTTCCGTAAAGCCCGGGAACCGCCCGGAGCCAAACCAGTCAAACTTACCAGAATCGACAATCACGCCACCGATTGAATTGCCGTGGCCGCCAATAAACTTGGTGGCCGAATGCACCACGATATCAGCGCCATGGGCGATTGGATTGACAACCGCCGGACTTGTGGATGTGTTGTCAATGATCAATGGGAGCCCGTTCTTGTGGGCGATTTCCGCTACAGCAGCGATATCAATCGTGTCAAGCTTTGGGTTGCCAATGGTCTCGGCATAGATAGCTTTGGTGTTCGGCTGGATAGCGGCTTCAAAGGCACTTGGATCAAATGGATCGACAAACGTTGTCGTGATACCGAGCTTTGGGAGCGTATGGCGGAAGAGGTTCCACGTACCGCCATAGAGGCTGGTGGACGAAACAATATGATCGCCAGTTCCAGCGATGTTCAGGATGGCAAGCACCTCAGCAGCCTGACCACTTGCCGTTGCAAGCGCTGCAGCGCCACCCTCAAGAGCCGCAATCCGCTTCTCAAAGACATCGTTGGTCGGGTTCATCAAGCGCGTGTAAATGTTTCCAAGCTCTGCAAGTGAGAACAGGTTCGCCGCATGCTGGGCATCCCGGAAAACAAAACTCGATGTTTGATAAATAGGGACGGCACGCGCGCCTGTGGTTGGGTCAGGGACCTGCCCTGCATGCACAGCAAGCGTATCAAAGCTCAATGTCGATTCATCTAATGCCATCGAAGTTCTCCCAATCTGTAAATAGATATGAACAGTCTAGATTCACCAGCGATTTATTGCAAGTAAGCCAGTAGGAATATATTTATATTTTCATCAAGATGACTGTCATCCTTGTTAGAATTGTCGCTTATTGCACCCAGATGCGAAGATTCCATTCCATTGGAGACAAGACATTGAATTCACATGGACATCTGCGGTTCGATTTGTCAGGAGACGATTTAAGACCAAAACAGCCTCCATTTTTTCGTACCGAAACCCGATGATTCCCTCTACCAGTGGTGAATTTCCCAGATTTTGGAGTACTGTTACATGGTGTTTAGGCTGACCTTCCGCACAACAGCTTTTTCCACAGCCGTAGTCCTGTGCGCAGCGATGAACGCCTCCGCACGTCTGTCCGACCCGGTGTTTTCCTCCGATGAGCGTGAATCCATTGTCTCTTGGTGGCAAGCCGAGAATCGCTACAAAGTTGAGCTCGCCGAAGTGGATGGCCAACAAGGTCCATTTGCTGCCCGTCTGACACCGGATGCATCCACTTGGCTCCTCGCATATACAAAAGCCGTGAGCGGCTCGGTCAAGGTAGCCCCCACACAAACAGCAAAGGCATCCAACGTCGGCGAAACGAAAGGCTGGGAAGACTGGCTATCTGCGCGTGTAAAGCACGAC
>JBEDDQ010000420.1:0-2880 GCA_041176185.1 Armatimonadota bacterium
CAACTGCCTCAGCCTCGCGAAGTTCATTGTTTGCTTCGACAACTGCCATCGGTTCGATAAACGCCGTCTGTCCCGTAGCCGAAAGGCCGTGCACAATCCCCTGAAAGACGCGCTTGTGCTCGACTTTAACATTCAAGCAGCGGCGGCCATCCCGCTCCACGACCTGTGTGTCCATCAACATCGGACGCGTGACAGAGCTGGACAGAATCGCCGAAAGCTTTTCATCGATGCGCTTTAGCAGCATCCGCTTGCGGCTACGCACCGCCGCGAGTGCAGCGCTTGCGGAATCCAGAATGTCCCCTGCCCGCCCAATCGAGCCATCTACAGCACCGGTGATCATTGGGGAGTCAACGATGCCTTCCGCGCGGTCGGCGAGCAGTGGAGCCTTCTCCGCTTTCGCCTGAACCCAGGTTTTTAGGCGGTTACAGCCAACAATGGTGTTTGCGACTTCGAGGAGCTGCTGGGGTAGGAGGAGCTGCCCGATGTGCGCAGCTTGCAAAGCCCTGCGGATATCGTGGATGCCACCAAACGGAAAGCGTCCATGGTCATCAATGAGCCGGCGAGCCTCGGATGTCTCTTGTTGCCACTCGCGAATAAAGGCGTGGATGACCGTGGGCTGTACGGAAAGACATCGCTCCCGGCCAAGCTCGGTGCTGGCGTATTCTGCCAGCTGATCGATAACCCTTGCGTATTCCAGAACACGGAGGGCATGCGGATCAAAGTCAGGCTTGTGAGGCTGCTCCATTAGCCAAGGTCCAAATCGGCAACTGCAGCGCTGATCTGCTCGGAAGTACAGCACTCAAAACGACTGGTCCGGGTCGTACTACGCGTAAGCAGTGCTGCTTCAAGAATGAGCCCCTTGTCGAGCGCACCCTTAAATGCCGCTTCCGGTGTCAGGCGTACGCCGGTTTCATCGACATCCCCGCCGGGTTTGCGCGCGTGACGCATCGCTGTATACGCATGCGCCCAGACCTTTGCCGCGAGGCGAATGGCTTCGTCTCGGCTGGCTGGGCTGGCATCCTTGAGCAGGTCCTTTGCACTGTCATCCGCTGATCGAACACCGGTAATCACCGCGCTCCCCTTGCTGATGCGATATTCACCATCGTAGTTGAGCGTGCAGAAAACATCATCGGCAGCGCTGTCATGCAGCTCTGCGAACAGAGCACGAATTGTCAGAGGCACAGCGCGTTGATCGTTGTAGACTTGCTTGACTGCCGGGGAAATCCCAAATCCAACAAGGCGGCTCAAGCAGACATCATCCACGGAGCGCTGAAACCCTTCCCGATGCGCGGAATCGATTGCCGCTATCCGAATGGACTCGACGTCGGATTGCCGGCCCATCGCGCCGTAAGCGATTCGGTCATAGACCTCGAAGAGCTTGCGCTGCGTGCCGCGGAGCGTGAAGAGAACAATTCCATCCGGGCACGAAATGCCAATAACCGGACTGCCATCACGCAGCTGGTCTTCAACATAGTCGTTGCGCTGCTGAATCGCATTTTGAAAATCGTAGAAGTTATAGGACATCGGGTTGCCTGTCAGATACTGGTCGCTGTCGTCGTGGATGCACCAAGTGCTGCCCGGATTGCATCATCGGAGATCTCCGTCACCCCTGCAGCCGTAACGGTACGCGCGAGCGGGAGGACTTTGCCTGCTCCTGCGGTCGCGCTATCGAGATCAGCAGCAATTTCGAGGAGATGAAGCGCTTCGGCAAGGGCAGCCTCAAGAGGCATTTCGCTGAAGTTGCCTTTTGTGCGGACGATGTACTCAAAGGCTCCGCGGATCTGGACACTGCCCGAACCCGCAGCTGCATATTGTAGATTTTCAAAGCGCGCGCCAGCAGCATCGTAGAAGAAGATCCGGCCAGCCGATTGCTTTTGGTCATAGACAGCAATGACGGGGATGACGAGGCCACCGCTCATCGCGCCGCCAAGGTTGCCAGCCATCAAACGTCCGATTTCGTTTAGTTTGCCATCAAGGCTAAGGGGCTGCAGCTGGGAACGCTCGTAGTACTTAAAGCTGTGACGCAAAAAGCGGACAAACTCAATCGCCTTGCTGAATGCTCCGCTGATTGCCATTAGCATCGTGTCGTCAAGCGCGAGAACCTTTTCCGCTTTGTCATACATGATGGCATTGCCGCCCGTAGCCCGGCGATCACCAACGGTTAGGACGCCATCTTTGAACTTGACAGCGATGACTGTCGTGCCGTGGACAGGCTCGGATGCAAGCCCATTTTGATGGGATGCTCCGCTTTGGTTGGCATCTGCAAGTGTAAATCCGGTGATCGCGGCAAAGTCACCACTTTTGGGGTGAAGCAGGGAGACATCCACGGGTTATTGCCCACTTCTTTGGCGGTAGTTACGCCCGAGTTTAGGATCGACTTTACGCATCCGGTCCATGATGTTACGGCTTGCCGGACGGTCTACATCGGGGGTTACCGGGCCAGGCTGCTCGGGCCCACGCGGGGTTGGATCAGCAGGCGAAGGCCGCTCGATTCTCTCTGGGGATGGTCCATCTGGAAATGCAATCATAGTCACCTCTGTATCCGTATCTTACCCGCCGGATGGCCGCTTGTGTTCCGCGGTTTACTGGATGGTTTTGAGGGCAGCAACAAGAGTATCTGCGGTTGTGATACCCGTGAGGGCTGCCATCACGCGGTCTGGAGCAACATCCGAAAATGCATGCAATGTAAGTGCCACGGCTTGCCCAGCTGTGAGCCTTAGTGTGGCTTCATCCCAGCTGATAGACACGACGGCATCGGAGAGATGTTTGGCGATGTGTCCACGGATGATGGCCTTAGGGGAATCCTGCGGCGGTTGCTCCATCAGAAGCTTGACTGCATCATCCGTAACAAGCGCTTTGACATCCCCGGCATCAACAAGG
>JBEDDQ010000421.1:0-4303 GCA_041176185.1 Armatimonadota bacterium
TGTGGATGCTGTCCTGCGCTGGATGGTCGGGCGTGATGTCCACCACTTTGTTGAGCGCGGCGAACCAAAACTGGGTGATGTTGCCCTTGATGTGAGCGGGTTAACCCGCAAACCCCGCTTCGCTGACATTTCCCTTAGCGTAAAGGCTGGAGAGATCGTTGGGCTTGCGGGCCTCGTGGGGGCTGGACGAACCGATGTCCTCCGCGCGATTTTTGGTCTGGATGCCGTTGACTCGGGCAAGGTCATGGTTGCGGGGACAGGTCTTGTACGCCATGACCCAGCAGGCGCGATGCAAGCTGGTGTCGCGCTGGTTCCAGAAGACCGGCAGCAACACGGAGTTCTCATGCCGCAATCCATTTGGGAAAATGGAAGCCTTGCAATCATGCCGCGCCTCGGAAAGCTTGGCCTGGTGGATGACAAGTCAGCCCGGCAGAAGTCCGCCGAGGGGACCCAGCGCTTGGCCGTAAAGATGCGCGATGATGAACAAGCCATCCGAGAGCTTAGCGGTGGAAACCAGCAAAAAGTCGTTATCGGAAAGTGGCTGCTGACCAATCCCAAGGTCCTCCTCCTAGATGAACCGACGCGCGGAATCGATGTCGGCGCAAAGGCTGAAGTGCATCGCGTCATTGTTGAGCTCGCGCAGAGCGGGCTTGCGGTCCTGATGGTCTCAAGTGACCTCCCGGAAGTCCTTGCGCTTAGCGATCGTGTGTTGGTGATGCGTGGAGGGCAAATTGTGAGTACGTTTGACCGCAAGGATGCCACGGCGGAAGGAATCATCGCTGCCGCATCGGGTGCCACACTCGCAGAGGTCACCGCATGAAAAAACTGCTTGCGCGTCGCGAACTGTCGCTCCTCGTTGCCATCATTTTGATAGTTGGCATCGCGATCACGCTCCAGCCACGCTTTGCCAGCGAACAGAACATCCGCAGTATCCTGCTCTGGGTACCGCTCCTGGCTGTTGCTGCGATGGGACAGACAGCGGTGATCATCACCCGCGGAATCGATGTCTCCGTCGGGTCCATTCTCGGCCTTGCCGGTATGACGACGGCGATTCTGCTTCGGGATTACCCGCAGCTGGGCGTCGGCGGCGCAGCCGTTATCGGCATTGGACTCGGTGCCGTTCTGGGTGCCATTAATGGCGGGCTGATTGCCTTCGCAAAAGTCCCACCAATCGTTGCAACGCTCGGGACACTGGGAATCTATCGCGGCCTCACGTTTATCGTGAGCGGTGGTCGTCAGGTTGATGACTATCAACTTCCGAAGGACCTGATGAACTGGTCGCTTGAAGGACCAGCCCTCCTAGCAAAAGTCCCATTCCTCAACACCATCCCGTGGGTGGTCTGGATTGCCATCATCGTGATGCTCCTTAGCCACCTCGGGATGACGTATACCCGCTACGGCCGCGATGTGTACGCACTTGGTGGCAATCCGGATGCGGCCGCACTTCGGGGAATCCCAGTCAACTTTGTCACCTTCATGGCCTATGTCCTCTGCGGTATTGGCGGCGGCTTTGCAGGCGTTCTCTACGCAAGCCGGTACGGGACGGTCAACCCAAGTGGGATTGGAAATGGCTTTGAACTCCAGGTCATCGCTGCAGTGGTGATTGGCGGCGTATCTGTCTTTGGAGGCACTGGTGGCGCCCCCGGTGTCGCGCTCAGCTGTCTATTGCTCGGAGTCGTCAACGTTGCACTGTCCGTGCTCGCAATTGCCGACACGTGGCAAATGGCAATCTATGGACTGGTGCTGCTGGTTGCCATCATCGCCGATGAACGCTTTGCACGCAGCGCCCGTAAGCGCGCAGGGGAGGCTGTATGATCACCCGCATCCGCAGCCGTTTTGGCCCTGAAATCGTCGCCGTTGTGCTCTTGTTAATGGCATTTGGGTTCAGTGCTTTCCGGGAGCCACGCTTCCTGGATGCCGAATACCTCTTTGACCGCTCCACCCTCTACATGGAGGCTGGGATTCTCGCGCTGTCGATGACCTTTGTGATCATCGCCGGGCATATTGACCTCTCGGTCACATCCATCCTCGCTCTCGTTGGCGCAATCTGTACAACCCTGGTCTCGAAACACGGGTTACCACCTGCGGCGATGATCATCATCGCTCCAGTCGTTGGTGGAGCTCTCGGAGCACTGAATGGCCTTTTGGTCTCAAAAGGAAAGCTGCCGTCGTTGGTCGTGACGCTTGCGACAATGGCTTTGTTCCGTGGCGTAGCGCAGATTCTTCTCGGCGACCACTCGCTCCCGATGCCAAAGGAGCTCGTTGGCATCCATAAGATTCAGCTCCCTGGGACCTATTTCCACATCCCGATGGTGCTCCTAATCATCCTTGCTGTGGTTGCAGCTGCTGTCCTTCACCGAACCGTCTGGGGCCGCTGGGTTACGGCACTCGGCACAAATGCCGAAGCGGCAAGGCATGCCGGCATCCCAACCGGGAAGATACTGATTCAGCTGTTTACGCTCTCGGGAGTCGCGGCGGGCATCGGTAGCCTGCTGATGCTCTCGCGCCTCGGCGTGGCTCGCTTTGACCATGCACGGGGCCTTGAACTCGATGTCATTACCGCCGTTGTTCTCGGTGGGGCATCGATCTTTGGTGGACGTGGCACCATCTTTGGAACCATCACAGCTCTTGGGCTCGTTGGCGTTGTACAAACCGGGATGGGCGTCGCAGGCGTCAAAGCCGAAGTCCAAGTTGCCGTCATCGGACTGCTTTTAATCGTCTCGGTGCTGTTTAGCAACATCACCGCTCGAAAACGCGGCAGGTAGAACCGTATCGTTTGTCGCATTTAGCATACATAAGCCGTGCAGAGATGCCGGTTTGCGCTGGAGGATTGAATCATGACACGTAAGTCTATTTTCGCGCTGGCTGCACTCGCAGCATTTGGTGCGATCGTACCAATCGGTTGTAAGCCTGCCGCAAAGGATGGCGCTTCCGGAGCTGGGGATGCACCGAAGTCCGGTTCATCCCGTATCGTCTTCATCCCGAAGAACATGGGTAACCCATACTTCGAAGCGATGGAAAAAGGCTTCCAACAAGCATCCAAGGAGCTCGGCTTTGAGTTCTCCACCACTGGTCCTGCTGTTGCTGAACCAACCGCACAGATCTCCTACATCAAGGATGAAATCCAGCGCGGCGCCACCGCCATCGTGATTGCGGCAAACTCCGTGGATGCCCTAAACGGCACTCTTGATGAAGCACGTGCAAAGGGCATCAAGATCATCACCGTGGACTCCGACCTTACCGGTAACGAAACCCACCGCGACCTCGGCGTTCTGGCATGTGACTTCGACACCATGGGCGACTTTCTCATCGAACAGATGGGCGCAATCATGAACTACGAAGGCAAGTTTGCCATCCTCTCTGCAACCACGGATGCTCCTAACCAGAACAAGTGGATCAAGGGGATGCAAGCTGCGATCAAGAATCCTAAGTATGCAAAGATGCAGCTTGTGGATGTCGTTTACGGCGATGACAAGGACCAAAAGTCCCTCACCGAAGCGGAAGCATTGCTGACCAAGCACCCAGACCTCAAGGGCATCATCGCACCGACAACCGTTGGTGTCTATGGCTGTGCAAAGGCTGTTGAGCAGGCAGGCGTCTATCCAGGTGGTAAGAATGCCAAGGGTGCTGGCGTCAGCGTCATCGGACTTGGTGTTGCTAAGCAAATGCAGCGTCACCTCAAGGATGGCATCGTTCCTAAGGTCTTCCTCTGGGATCCAGCCGAGCAGGGCTACATCGCATCCTATGCTGCGGTTCGCATGGCTGAAGGCAAGTTCACCCCAGCAGATGGCGCAACGATCAACATCCCTGACCTTCCACTCACCAAAATGGGTGACAAAAAGGTCGGCAAGAACAATGTCCTTATCATCGGCGAGCCTGTTGAATACAACAAGGAAAACGTGGACAAGTACGCTGGCGAATAAGCTAACACGCTAATTGCCTACGACAAAAACCCCGGTTTGGAGTATCCAGCCGGGGTTTTTCTTTGATGTTTGTTATGGAGTGACCCGATGCTGCGTATCGAGTACAACGACACGTTGATAATTATCACCCAGCCAGACCATGAGCGTCTTGCGGGGATGCTTGCGGCGCACTGGGGAAATGTATCCTTTACGGCAGCGGGTTAATATGGAAACCCGGCACAGGCGGACCGTCTGCGTGGCGAGGTCCTTCTTGGCGTCGCGGAACATGACAACGGCTGGTGGGAGTGGGAAGCGGACCCGGACATCGTTTTGGAAACAGGGCTGCCGATGGGCCTTGGGAAGGTGCCAAGGGACCAGCAGGCCGGGATGGACCGCTGGCA
>JBEDDQ010000422.1:0-3335 GCA_041176185.1 Armatimonadota bacterium
TCTCCCGGCCGAATACAGATATCAAAGGTCAGGTTGCGCTCTCCGAGGACTTCCAAATTTTGGATAAAGCGTGACTCGATGATTCTGGCTTCCGGATTTCCACCATGGAGAACCTGACGGACACCCTTGAGATTTCGGTGCGCTATCTGATCGAGATGTTTGGAAAAGGTCTGCGATGCAGGGTCTGCACCGACAACCGCAGGTCCAAGGTCACAGGCATACGCGGCTTCAGGAACACGTTGTTCCGGAGTGACATCCACTTCCATGTAGACGCGGCGGCCAATCGGCGTCCCAGAAATCGCATCCTGATACTCGGAGGGAGTGTGCTGGGCCTCGAGGGGGAGGCCAAGGCCCTTTACCCAAGGCAATTCAAAGCGTGTCAAGTCCCAAAGATGCTGGTGGCAGTCGATCAGTTCCATGCTTTAGTGTACTCGTTTGCTGACATCCGGAACAAAGGTCAAGTATCTGTGCGCTTTGTGAGACTGTAGGATGCTGAGGTGCGCAAAGAGGATGCGCGATGCTATTTTTTAGCTTGGAGAAGTAACAAATGCGCTACCTAATTGCTGTCATCGACACGGCGACGAACACTGGCCGTCCAGATGAGATGAAACACATCGATGCCTTTAACGACATGCTCGAGGCAAAGGGTTATTGGGTGATGGCGGGTGGGATTATGAGCCCTGATACGGCGAAGGTGATTGACAACCGGGATGATGCCGGCATCATCACCGACGGCCCGTTGTACATTACGGAAGAGTACATGAGCGGCTTCTGGGTTATCAATGTGCCGGATGATGAAACGGCACTTCAGCTTGCGACCGAAGGATCAAAAGCCTGTAACCGCAAGGTGCAGCTGCGACGATTTATCTTCTAACTCTTGCAGGTTAGTCGCCGTTCACAAGCCCATGTAGAAGTATTCCTAATCCAATAAGCGAGGTTATAATCGCAGCCATGGGCTTTATTATTGACCTCGGAATCATCCTGCTCTACTTCGCCGGTATCTCGGCAATCGGTCTCTATATGGGCCGCCGCGAAGAGAGCCTGAAAGACTTCGCGCTCGCTGGCCGGCAGGTTCCTTGGTGGGCGGTGATGGCCAGTATCATCGCCGCCGAGACCAGCGCTGCAACATTTCTGGGGGCTCCCGGCGAAGGGTTTGCGAAGCGCTCTCTTGCCTACGTGCAGCTCACGATGGGCGTTGTCCTCGGACGCTGGGTCGTCGCAAATGTCTTCCTCAAGCCGTACTACGACTACAAGGTCTACACCGTCTACGACTACCTTGCGGTACGCTTTGGCCCGCGCTCAAAGAGCATCGTCAGCGCACTCTTTCTCATCATGCGCACACTCGCCAGCGGCTCGCGCTTGTTCATCCCAAGTCTGGTGATGGTCCTTGCGTGGAAGCTCTTCGTGGAACAGCAAGGCAAGTCGATAACCTTTCAGCCGGTGACATCCGTTGGCCCTTATCTGGTCGCCATCGGCGCACTCGTCCTCCTGACCGCTTTTTATACGACGAAGGGCGGAATCAAAGCTGTCATCTGGACGGATGTCGTCCAAGCCTGCATCATGTTCGGCTCCGCGATTGCGGCCATAGTCTTTCTCCTAAACCAAATCGGCGGCTGGTCTGCGCTGACGGCTGCGGTTCCTGCGATGACCCATTTGGATGGCTACTTCGTCACAGGCTTTGAAACCACCGGAAACCTTGGGTTTGTTGGTGTCATCAAGCATATCTTCACAGGTGACTACACAATTTTCTCGGCTGTGTTCGGGGCGACGATGCTGAATATGGCGATGTTTGGGACAGACCAAGACATGGTCCAGCGGATGCTCACGGCAGAAACGCATCAGAAGGCCAAGCGCTCGTTGCTTTCAGCGGCGTTCTTGGATATTCCGATTGCGGCGATTTTTACCTTTATCGGCATTCTTCTCTTCGTTTACTACCAGCAGGACCCGAGGTTTATGCCGAAGTCCAATGCGGACATTTTCAGCAGCTATATCCTAAATGTCCTTCCCGTTGGCCTTCGCGGTCTTGTGCTCGCAGGCGTGTTTGCAACCGCGATGGGCTCGCTTTCCGCAGCGCTGAATGCCCTCGCTACGAGTGCCACCAATGACTGGTATGTTCCGTATCTGGTGCGCTCAGGCAAGTATTCAGATCACACGGCGATGGTTGCGGCGCGCTGGTTTACGGCCATCTTCTCGCTGTTGATGTTTATCGTTGCGGGCATTTTTGCCTACATGAAGGTCGCCGATCCAAGCATCCGAATCATCCCGGTTGTCCTTGGAATCGCATCGTATATCGTTGGTCCGATGCTCGGTGTTTTCCTTATCGGGATGTTGACAAAGGACCGCGGCTCAGATATGGGAAATGCCATCGCTGTGTGTGCTGGGCTTTGCACAACCGGTATCCTTGGCTACTTCCAGCTGGTCTCGTTTACCTGGTTTGCGTTGATTGGCTCCCTTGTCGTTGTCGCAATCGGAATATGGTTCCGAACACCACCAGATGCGATTGCGCTTGCAAAGCGAGCACGGGAGTCGGGTATTGATGAAGGCGATGTCCCGATGTTCCTACGCGAGCATTTGGGCTGATTGGGGCAGAAACAGGGGCAAATAGGTTTCTAAGGCACTATTTTCACTGAATTGTGGTAATGGTGAACTATGCCTAAGCGACAAGATAACGCCGAGAGTCACGTCCCACGCGACCCATGGTCCCTCACCATCCTCCGGATTGCTGGGATTCATATACGCCTGCACGCGACATTTTTGTTGCTCCTTGCTTGGATTGCATCCGTGGACCGCAAGGCCCTCCCGCTCTTTCTGGGTCTCTTTGTGTGTATTCTGCTGCACGAGCTTGGCCATGCGCTGACCGCGATACGCCTTGGCTATCCGATTCGCCGGATCACGATGTACCCGATTGGCGGAGTGGCAACCCTTGAGGCCCAGCCATCCCCAAAGCATGAATTCCTCATCACCGTTGCTGGGCCCGCCGTTAATGTCGTGATCGCTGGTGTGATTTACGTCTACCTCCGCTTCTCGTCTGGCGGCCTGCCGGTTGTCTTCTTTGATGGCATCCGCTCCTATGTCCAGAACCCGGAGACGATTCGCGCTTACTTCACAATGCTCGGGCTGGCGAATGCAAGCCTTGCGGTGTTTAACTTGCTGCCAGCCTTCCCGATGGACGGTGGGCGCATCGTCCGCTCGTTACTTGCGATGCGTATCGGGCAGGTCGCCGCAACACGCATCGCCGGGCGTATTGGGCAGGTCCTTGCCGTGGCAGCCGGATTCTATGGCTTCTTCTCGGGAAACATCACGCTGCTGATCATCGCGGGTTTTGTATTCATGGG
>JBEDDQ010000423.1:0-12969 GCA_041176185.1 Armatimonadota bacterium
GATCTCGGGCCATCAGCGGGGACGGCTGGCTCCACGGCGGGGTCCGGCGGGGACGTTCTCGGTACCGGGCTTTTGGGCTTGGGGGAGGAGCTGTCGACCTTCCTTACGAAGAGCACGTCGCTCTTTCTGATACTCACCGTAGGTAGCATACTTGCCGGTCTGGGTGTGCGCCTTTTTGGGCTGTCCCGACGCATCTAAGTTACGCTTGCGGGGCTTGCCCTCTTCGAACCGACGCTCTTTCCCAACGACAGGCTGTTTTGTGTCCGCAACCGGCGCAACCTCACGCGGTACATCCAGAACGCCGTCTTCAGCATCACGTGCCGATGCATCTTCTTCAGTCAAAAGCTCAAATGTCTCGCCACCTGGAAAAACCAGCGTCATTCCCGGACGCAGCTTTGCTCCACGCCGGTCTTCAACAGTTCCATTGACGCGGATCTCTCCCGTTGCCAACATATCTTTAGTGTCGCCACCGGTACGGGCAAGCCCGGTTGCTTTAAGGAACTGACCAAGTGTGATGTATTCGCCGCGGACGCCAAAGTAGGTAGACATGCACCCATGGTATCGGAAATGTTACACACGGCGACCCCACCACCAGCCAACGAAATCCGGTAATACTAGTACCATGGAGTTCGACACACTGGTCCGCCGTCACAAAGATGCTGTTTACCGCCAAATGGTGCGGATGTGTGGAAACCCGGATGATGCTGAAGATGTCCTCGCGGAGTCACTGCTCAATGCGTACAAAGCGATGCACCAGCTCAGCGACCCGGATGCATTTCAGGGATGGCTTGCTATTATTGCGCGGCGCACGTGCGGCCGGTTGCGAAAGCGCGAACAGCTCCACCCGGTGCTGCAGCTAAGCACTCTTCAGGATGTTGGATTTGATCCGGCTGGCACCAGCGGAATGCCTGAGCAGGAGCTCATCGAGGCCGAGACAAAGTCCTGTGTGCTGCGTGTGATGTCAACAATGCCTGGGATTTACCGGGATGTCTACGAGCGCCGCGATGTGCGGGGGCTGTCAGCCCGCGAAACCGCAGCTGCACTTGGCATTAGCGAAGCTGCGGTGAAATCACGCCTCCACCGGGCACGTGCATTCGTCCGCGGTCAGCTGGATGAGTCCCTTCAGAGTTAGCTAACCTTGACGGTGATGGCTTTGCTGATGACCATCGGGGCCAGACATTCCCGTTCCGTACACGGCTGTGTCCGTACGCTGGCAGTCAAGGCAAAATCGCCAGCGCGTGCGTCATCGTTGATGTGCACCGGTATCACCAGTGTAATCGTTCCGGTGTAGCCAAGTGCATCGACATCCGGAGTTGCAGAACTGGTGTTTAAAGGCACTGGTATTGGATACACAATGGGGCCGAGCTCAGCCGGGAGGATTGTCTCAAGTGAGCAGATGGTTGCCATTTGGCCGGCGGTTTCCGGACGCCGCGGCGGGATATGCCAGCCATCGGGTATCGTCAACATCAGCTTGACTTCCGAGCGCTGGCCTGGTGCCAATGCCAAGTGTGCAGGCTCGGCAGTCAGATTCAGCTGAGGTGCAGCTGCATACGCTGCAAGGGCATCCACCCACGTTGCCGTTCCGCTTGGCGCACGCTCGAGCACGCCGGCATAGCTTGAAAAGTGCTTGTCAGCACTTGCTTTGTAGTCGCCACCAAGGCGTAGGAGGACACGCATCGCTACGTTGTTTGCGCTTGGCAATGCGCCATCAAAGATGTCTTTTGTCCGGACAATCAAGCGCTCATGGAGGGTATCGCTGGTGAAGAAGAAGCCATCTTCGGCGGTGTCTGTGAACTGCGTAATCATGTGGTCCGCGAGGTTTTCAGCTGCACACCGCCAGCTGTCATCTCCTGTCACCGTGTAGAGGTCGAGGAGGCCATCCGCGAGGAAGGCGTGGTCATCCAGGAAGCCTGCCGTTGGCGATGGCGTTCCTTCGGTGATGCTGTGGCGCAGATTTCCGTCGATGATTGCATTGTCCAAGATTGCTCGTGCCGCGGTAAGTGCGGCATCCAGCAGATCTTGGCGTTCGCTGATTTGTGCGACGGTCGCCAGCGCACCAATCATCAGGCCATTCCAGCTAACAAGCACTTTGTGATCGCAGAGCGGTGGTGTGCGCTGGTTACGTTCGTGGAGAAGGGTTTCAAGCTCTGGAAGCATCAGGTCCGAAGTTGCCGGGTAGCGGACATCTCCAATCCCGGACCCGATGTGCAATATATTTGTCGATTCTGGATGGCCTGTTGCTTCATCCCGCCAGTTTCCCGCAGGCTTAGCGTTGTACTGCGCTGCAAATGCATCCCCCGCGATGCGTGTGACATCCGCGTGATCCCAGACGGTGTAGCTGCCTTCTTTGCCATTTGCATCGGCATCATATGCGGAGCGAAAGGCTCCAATCGGGTCTGTAAGGTCTCTGATGACATAGTCACACGTGCGGGTGGCGACGGTGAGGAAGCTCTCACGCCCGAGCGGGCCGGCAGCAAGGGCGAAAATGCGTGCGAGCATCGCGTTGTCGTAGAGCATTTTCTCGAAGTGGGGCGTAAACCAGTGCCGGTCTGTGGCGTAGCGGTGAAAGCCGCCGCCGACGTGGTCATGGATACCGCCGCAGGCGATCTGGTGGAGTGTGTCTTCCAGCATCGGGGCAATGGTTTCCGGTTGTGTTGACAACAACGTGGTCAGCAAGCGTAGTGCGTGATGCGGAGGGAACTTTGGTGCACCTCCGAAGCCGCCGAAATCCGGGTCGAACCGGTCAGCCAGATCCTGAATCGCTGCTGTGGTAAGGCTGGTCGTATCCGGGTGGTCGCCTTTGATTTCGAGGGGGCGCTGGCATGCTGACTGTGCGAGCTCATCGGTCGCAGCCGTTGCGACATCTTCGACCTCTTGTCGACGTTCATTCCACGCGGCGGCGAGCTGTGTGAGGAGGCTGATGAACCCGATGCGTCCTCCGCGGGATTGAAGTGGAAAGTAGGTGCCGCCGTAGAACGGGCGCCCATCCGGTGTCAGGAAAACCGACATCGGCCACCCGCCATGCCCAGTCATCCGCTGAACAGCAGTCATATAGACTTCATCGATATCAGGGCGTTCTTCGCGGTCGACCTTGATGGCTACATAGTGTCCGTTAAGTAGTTCAGCAACCTGCTCGTTTTCGAACGATTCGTGCTCCATGACGTGGCACCAGTGACAGGCAGCATACCCAACCGAGAGGAAGATGGGGACATCGAGCTTGCGGGCAAGTGTCAATGCTTCTTCGCACCACGGCCACCAGTCCACCGGGTTGTGTGCATGTTGCCGCAGATAAGGCGACTTCTCGTGGATAAGGCGGTTTTCAAACCGTGGTGTCTGGCTGTCGGAAGGATTCACGCTCTGTTGTACCTTTAGAACCATTTAGTCTGAGCACTACTGACCGCAATCACCCAAGCAAACCGAAAATGTTGTGGTTTTGGGTATCACTTTCATCCGAATTCATGTAAAAATGCGGATGGCTGTGCGCCGATGACGGCGTGCTGTGGTGTGCCTCCCGTTCCTGCTTCCACTGGTGTATTTGCGGATTACGGGGTGACACGGTTTCTCAGGGATTTGCCCCGCGGTTGCGCGGGAAATTGGGAGATGTTTAAACATGGATGAGCGCGAATCAGGCCGCACTTGGCGTCCGAATCGTAAGGAATTTATTGCAGGCACGACGCTTGCGAGCTTGGGATTTGTCTTCGCGGATGGCACGCCTGCCCGCGCCGCGTGGGATGACAAGCCGACGGTAAAGAAGCCTGTGATGGCTAACGACAAGATCCGCTTTGCGTGTATCGGTGTCGGCGGCAAGGGTTGGGGCGAAGTCATGGACTCCGCTGAAAACGGCGACATCGTTGCGCTCTGCGATCCTGACGATGACCAAATGGCTCGTGCAAAGCGTGCATTCCCAAATGCAAAGGTCTACCGTGACTACCGCAAGATGTTCTCTGAGATGGCTGATCAGATCGATGCTGTAACCGTATCGACCCCTGACCACCACCACTATCCTGCAAGCTCTGTCGCGATGACCCTTGGCAAGCACGTCTACTGCCAGAAGCCGCTTGTCCGCACGATTTGGGAAGCGCGCCAGATGCAAGAGATTGCAAAGAAGGCACGTGTCGCGACCCAGATGGGTAACCAGGGAACCGCACAGGATGGCCTTCGCATGCAGGCTGCTCAGGTCCGCGCAGGCATCATCGGAAATGTCACCGATATCCACGTCTGGTCCAACCGCCCAGTGTGGCCACAAGGCCACAAGCGTGGCGCATCCAAGCCGGTCCGCCCAAGCATCGACTGGGATGTCTGGATTGGACCACGCCCGATGCGGGACTACGCAGAAGGCTATGCCCCATTTGTATGGCGTGGTTTCTGGGACTTCGGTGCAGGCGCACTCGGAGATATGGCCTGCCACCAGATGAACATGACCTTTATGGCCCTCGACCTCAAGGATCCGGTTACGGTTCAGGCTGAGACGAGCGGACATGACAAGGATGTCTTCCCAAGCTGGAGCATCATCAAGTACCGCTATCCAAAGAACAGTTGGCGCGGCGAAATCAACCTGACCTGGTACGACGGTGGCAAGCTGCCTCCGGCTGACCTCGTCGGCGAGAAGATGGAATCCTCCGGAACCCTCATCATCGGTGACAAGGGTAAGATTCACATCCCAGGTGACTACGGTAGCGGTGGCAAGGTTGTCAGCGGTGGCGTTGACATCCCTGAAGTTAAGTTTGACCGCTCCCCAGGCCACTTCGAAGAGTGGGTTCGCGCTATCCGTGGCGGACAGGAAGCACGCTCGAACTTCCCGAACTACGGTGCTGACCTGACCGGGATGGCACTCGTTGGCAACCTCGCTGTCTGGTGCAATGGCCCAGAAGTACAGTGGGATGCCAAGAAGATGCGTGTCAAGAACATCCGTGACTTCGAGAACGAGAAGGCAAGCATCGAAGAGCTGATCAAGCCAACCTTCCGTGAAGGCTGGAAGTTGGTCTAACTAGTACGCGGGATGCCCCCTTCGGAGAAATCCGGAGGGGGTTTTCCTGATTTATGGGGGATGTTGCATATGTCGAAGCTGGGATTTTTGGCTGGGACTGCTACGTTAATGCTTGTTGCGTCATCCGCGCATGCGCAGGACACGCCGCTTACCGTTACGCCGCAGAAGGCATCCGGGATTTACCGCAGCGGGGAAACCGTTCGCTGGAAAATTGTGACCGAGCGCTGGGCGACCCCGACAGTGGTGCGCTATTCGCTGAAGGCTAACAACGGAGAAGTGCTGCAGTCCGGGGATGTCGTTATCGGTCCGGGGACGCCGGCAGAGATTGCATATACGGCATCAAAGCCAACAATGCTGATGCTTGATCTCCAGCAGGCAGGTGGGAAGGTACGTCAGTTTGGTGCTGCTGTGTCACCGGAGAAGCTGCGTCCTGTGCATCCACGTCCGGCGGATTTTGATGCCTTTTGGGATGGCATGAAGTCCCGACTGCGCGCGCTCCCGATGAATGCAAAAGTCACCCCAAAGGAGAGCGGCCGCAAGGGGGTGGACTATTCACTCATCCAGCTGGATCACATCAATGGCACCAATGTACATGGTCAGCTCGCTAGGCCATCTAAGCCCGGAAAGTACCCAGCTGTCCTCGTTTTGCTCTGGGCATCCCCGCCGTATCGCCTCTGGAGCGACTGGGTCACAGACCGGGCGTCGCAAGGTTTTGTAGTCCTCAATATCGAGCCGCATAACGTCCTGCCAACCGAGCCTCAGAGCTACTACGATAACCTTCCTGCGACATTGAAGAACTACTCAGATATCAACCAGGAAGACCGCAATACGAATTATTTCGTTGAAATGTACCTCCGGGGGGTACGTGCGGTTGACTATCTGATGCAGCAGCCAGACTGGGATGGCAAGACAATTATCGTGACGGGTACGAGTATGGGCGGACAGCAGAGCATCGCGGTTGCGGGTCTGCATGATGCCGTTACCCACATGATTGTTCACGTACCCGCCGGGACCGACCTCAACGGTGTTCAGCATGGACATCAGCAAGGCTACCCATCATTTCGCACGAACAGCCCAAAGGCGATGGCGGTTGCCCCGTACGTCGATGGCATCAATTTCGCGCCGCGTATTAAGGCCAAGTCATTGGTTTCGATGGGATTTATTGATACGGTGACTCCTCCGAACGGGATTTGGACGATGTTTAATCAGCTGCGCGGACCAAAGGAAGTCGCCCCGATGATGGATAGCCCGCACAACAACCTTGCAACAGCAGAAATGCAGCTTCCCTTCACCGAGCGATCTGCAGAATGGTTTGCAGCCATCGCCGCAGGAAGGCCACTTACTCCAAAGGCTTTCAAGAACTAGCTCGCCGATTTACAGGCTCGGAACGGATGCATATCAAGGACATTCAGATGCTTCAGCTCATCCAACAGAACGGCACACGCTCCGTCGTCGCACACCGCGGGGCAAGTGGATACCTTCCGGAACATACCCTGGAGGCGTATACGCTTGCACATTCGCAAGGGTCAGACTACATCGAACCGGATGTTATCCTCACCCGCGACAACGTGCTGGTTTGCCTGCATGACCTTGCGCTTGAGACGACTACGGATGTCGCAGCGCGTTTCCCTGACCGCAAGCGCCCGGATGGCCACTGGTACACCATCGATTTCACGCTGGCCGAGCTCAAGCAGCTAAATGTATTCGGGCGGGTAAAGGCGGCTGAGCGGGAGACGATGCAGGGGTATCAGATCGCGACCCTTGATGAGCTGATTCTGTTGGTTCAGCGCTTGAACAAAGCCGCCTCACGAAAGACAGCATTGCTGATCGAGACAAAAGACCCTGAGTGGCATGTGAAGCAAAGCAAGCCCCTCGAGCCCGTTTTGCTGCAGACTCTGGCACGCCACAAGGTGGACACGCCAGGTGGGGGGTACATCATCCAGTCGTTTGATGATGCACACCTCAAGCGCCTGCGGGATGTCCATCAGCTGCAATTACCCCTGATGTGGCTCACCGGCGAGCTGCCCGGTGTGGATAAAGTCGATGGTATTCGAGCCTGGGCGTATGGGATAAACCCGCATCGCAGTGCTATCGAAGCGGATGGTAAATCTAATACGGCGGGCCTCGCAGTGCTTGAGCGGATGCATTCGCGGGGAATGAAGATGTTTGTTTGGACCTTTAATGATGAGCCTGATGTGATGCGGCGCTTTCTTGAGCGCTACGGCGTGGATGGCGTGATTACGAACAACCCGGATGCCGGTGTGCGGGTCGTGACCGCTGGAAGGAAGACTAAATGAACCGACGTTTGTTTCTCGCGACGATTGCAGGTCTCCCATTACTTTCGGAAGCAGGTGGTCACGCCATCGCCAATCCAAAGTTTGCTGATAACCCATTTACCCTCGGGGTTGCAAGCGGAGATCCGGATGCAAACAGCGTTGTCCTCTGGACAAAGCTTGCTGTGCGTCCGCTTGATCCGGATGGTGGGATGCCTCCGGCCGATATCGATGTCACATGGGAAATCGCATCATCGGATAGCTTTACGACCATTCTGCGGAGTGGCAAAACACGGGCAAGCCGTCTGCTGGGGCATAGCGTCCATGTCGAAGTGGATGGCCTCTCACCTGATACCTGGTACTGGTATCGTTTCCAAGCCGGGGATGCGACCAGCCCCATCGGCAGAACGCGAACCCTACCGGAAGCAAATGCGCAAAAGGCAGCCTTTAACTTTGCTTTCGCCAGCTGCCAGCACCTGGAATACGGCTACTTCACGGCCTACAAGCAGCTGGCCGCGGATGACAATGACATCGTCTTTCACCTCGGTGACTACATTTATGAGTACGCGGCGAAAGAAAATCGTCCCCGCCGCCACACGAACGCAAAGCTGTTCAATGTCTCTGACTACCGTATTCGCTATAACCAATACCGCATGGATCCACTGTTGCAGGCTGCACATGCGCGATGTCCGTGGTTTGTGACGTGGGATGACCACGAAGTTGAAAACAACTACGCCGGGGACATCTCAGAGCGAAAGGGTGCTGAGACGGCAGAGTTTCTCATCCACCGGGCAAATGCGTACCAGGTGTATTACGAAATGATGCCTCTGCGACGCAAGTCCATCCCGCGTGGTCCTGATTTGCAGCTTTATCGAAAGGCTAGCTTTGGTCGTCTGGCAGAGCTCCTCATACTTGATACGCGGCAGTATCGCGCAGACCAGCCAAATGAGGATGCTCTCTCGCCCATCAATGATGCAACGCTTGCTCCAAAACAAACCATGCTTGGGGCGACGCAGCGCGAGTGGCTTGAGCGTGGTCTCAAGGGATCCACAGGGACTTGGAATGTACTTGCGCAGCAGGTGATGATGGGAATGGTTGACCGGTCGATGGGGCCAGAGCAGAAGTATTCCATGGACCAATGGCCCGGGTATGCGGGCGAGCGGATGGCACTCGCCAAGTTCATTCAGGATAACCGCATCAAGAATACCGTTGTTCTCACCGGAGATATTCACACCAACTGGGTCAATGACATCCGTGTGGATGACCGTAAACCTGAGCTGCCGGTGGTTGCAACAGAGTTTGTTGGGACGAGTATATCGAGCGGAGGGGATGGTGTAGACAAGCCTAAGATTCTGGATGACCTGCTCAAAGAAAATCCATTTGTGAAGTTCCATAACCAGCAGCGTGGCTATGTCCGGTGCCGGGTCACGCCAACGCAGTGGACATCGGATTTTATGGTTGTCGACCAGGTCGCGAAAGAGGGCGGTGTAGTGTCAAAGCGCGCATCCTTTGTGGTAGATGCCGGGACAGCAGGTGCGCGGTCCGTTTAGCGAGTTAACATCACGCAGAGAAGGAGATGGTTACGGTGGTGCCAGCTCCTTCGATGCTCTTAATAATGACATCCCCGCCATGTGCGGCAGCGATGCTCTGGACAATGGATAGTCCAAGGCCAGTGCCTCCTGCTTTACGTGACCGGCTGGCATCCACGCGGTAGAAGCGCTCCTGCACATGCGGCAAATGACACTCCGGGATACCGGTTCCGGTGTCCTTGACCTCGATCACTCCATCGGCGATGGTTATATCGACCTGCCCGGTTTCCGGTGTGTGTCGATATGCATTGCTAATCAGGTTACAGAGTGCACGGTGCATCAGCTCACCATCTATGTGAAGGCTTGTCTGCCGTAAGTGAAGTGCAATGCCTGGGTGGCTGGTGAACGTTGCCGCTACCTCATCCAGTGCGCCTTGTACGAGCTCTGCAACATCGGTTTCGCGGCGGTTCGCGATAAGGACGCCGTTGTCAGAGCGGGCAAGGAAGAGTAGGTTTTCGACGAGGCGTGTTGTGCGGTCTGCTGCCTGATTGATGCGCCGGAAGTAGTCACGGCTACGGTCGGTTGCAAGGTCATCGGCTGCACCCAGCTCGGCAGCACCTTTTATAACGGTAAGTGGACTCCTCAGCTCATGGGATGCATCCCCGACAAAGCGTCGCTGTTGCTCAAACTGCGTCTCGAGGCGTGAGAGCATACTGTTGATCGTTTGGGAGAGCTTTCCGAACTCATCCGTGCCGTTTACGGGAAGTCGATCTGAGAGATTATCTGCCTGAATGGTCTCAGCCTTGCGGCTGATGGCATCGACTGGACTCAGCATTCTGCGCGTCAGGAACATCCCAGCTATGGTTGCAGCAATGAGTGCGATGGGCGATAGCAGCAGCATTTCGCGGGTGATGGCGGCAAGGTCATCGTGGAGGCCTCGGATACTGGTGGATGCCTGGAAGACGAGATCCATGTCACGGAAGCGTATCGGGCGTGTGTAGATGCGTTGTTCCCCGGATGTTACATAGGATTCCATGCGGGATTTTGCTGTTTGGATGACAAGTTCGGCATCGACGGCTGGTGGCTGTCGTTCGCTCAAACGGTTGCCATCCGGGCTGTAAAGCGGCATGTTCGGGGGAATCGGTGGCCGGCCAAAGCCATCGAATGGAGGGCCGAAGTCGCGGCGGTCACGGTTCGGGGCATCAAGACCGCCTTGTTCACCATTCCCATGGTTACCATGTGCAGATTGCTGGTTTTGTCCTTGCCCTCTGTCCAGTGGGCGCTGGTTTAGGACGTAGCCAAGCGGGCCTCCGAGTGGGCCGCCGGGTCCGCGCGGGCGTCCTCCGCGTGGCTGTGTGAGCTGGGATGCTCTGGATGCAAGCTCGCGGTCCAGCGTGTTCATCATGCTGATGTAAATGCGGCCGCGCAGTGCCATCCCCATTCCGATGAGAATCAGGAAGAGGACAGTAACATTCAGCAGGGTGAGTTTGGCGCGGACAGTCATGCGTAGTTAGGGTTTTGTAGGCCGCTCAAGTATATATCCAGCGCCGTAAACGGTTCGAATCAGCCTGGGTTCTCGGGTGTCATCGAGCTTGCTACGGAGCTGCTTGACATAAACATCGACGACGTTTGACCCTACGGCTGCATCATCATTCCAAACACGCAGGCGCAGCTGTTCACGGCTGACGACGGTGCCTTCGCGGAGGAGGAGCGCTTCGAGGACGCCGAATTCGCGCTGTGTGAGCTGCAGGTCAATCCCATCACGCTTGACGGTGTGATTAACCGTATCTACCTCAAGGTCATTGATATGGATGTAGCGTGACTTCTCATGTGCATCCCGGCGGAGGAGAACCCGGCAACGTGCCAGGAGCACTTCCATCGAAAATGGTTTTGTAAGGTAGTCATCCGCGCCAGCTTCGAGACCGCGGACTTCATCTTTGACGGTGTCGCGTGCGGTCAGCATCAGGATAGGTGTGCGGTCTCGTCCAGAGCGGAGGCGTTTGCAGATTTCGATGCCATCCATTCCCGGGAGCATGCCATCGACGACGAGGAGGCCCCAGCCACCTTCGCGGGCAAGCTCGATGCCTTCGGTTCCATTGGATGCAATTTCAACGGTCCATCCAGCGGATTCAAGTCCGAGTTTAACAATCTCCGCGATGTTTTCATCGTCCTCAATGCACAGAATCTTCATGACTATTGCATTGTGTTCGATGATTATGAAGGCGGTGTGAGGATTTGGGTGTTGGAGGGTCTATTTACTATGAAATCTGCTGAATGGCATTTTCACTTGTTGGTGCGCTGTCTGACATTTCAGATGTGTTCTGCTCGCACAACCGCCCATTTTCCAATCGGTAGACCCGCCTAGCAAGCCGTGTTGGTGCCTCCCTGTGCGTGACCATCACCACCGTCCGGCCAACCATCAAGCGCTTTAGAGCATCCAGAACGCCCGCTTCCGTTTCCGGATCTAATGCACTTGTCGGCTCATCAAGGAGAAGGACAGGTGCATCCCGCAGGAATGCCCGTGCCAGCCCGACGCGCTGTCGTTCACCACCTGAAAGCTTGGCGCCCCGTTCACCAACGACGGTGTCAAGACCATCCGGGAATGTGTTTATCGCACTCCGTAGCGCTGCGGCATCGATGGCGGTTTGAATGTCTTCTTCGGATGCATCTGGTTGTGCAAGCATCAGATTTTCGCGAATCGTCCCCGGGAACAGCACGGTTTCCTGAAGTACAGTTGCGTAGATGCTTCGGAGCCCCTCCGGGGCAAGCTCGGTTGCGGGGATGCCATTGATGCTGACATTTCCGGTAACGGGATCAATGAGGCGTAGCAACAACCCAATGAGGGTTGACTTACCGATACCCGTGGGGCCGGTCAGTGCGATGACATCGCCTTTGCGAATCGTAAGGCTGACATCCTGCAAAATAGGATGCGCCTCGTCGTAAGCAAAACTGACATTTGTAAGGGAAATCTCTGTGATGTCGGTGGGGATGGCTTGTGGGTTGGTGGGCACAGGGACATCGGTGTCGGTTTGCAGCAGGAAGTCAATCCGTTCGAGGCTGACGAGCTGTGTTTGTAGGCTGGCCCACTTTTTCCCGATGGTCCTGATGGGCGAGTAGATCTGGCCGAGGTAATGGATACCGAGGATGACCTGTCCGGGGGAGAGGGTTCCATGCGCCGCGGCATCCGCTCCGATGTATAGTGCTCCCGCAAGCCCGATGGCGCAGAGGACCTGAACGACAGCCCCAAGGCTGCTGTCAAGCCAGGCAATCCGAATGCGCCGGGCTACTGCACTTTCCGCAATCTTTGTATACCGTGCCAGGGTATAGCTACGTAGGTTATAGGCCTTGACGGTTTGCAGGCCAGAGAGGGCACTTTCGATAACACCAAGCGCCTGGCTTTCCTGTTGTTTGGCCGCCCGCGCGGTGGACTTGAGGGCTGGTCGGGTCGTCCGCCCGATAACGACAAGGATGGGTCCAAGTACCAGAGCGACCAGCGCTAGCTGAAGGTTTAGGGTCAGCAGGGCTGCTGTCATCGCGATGATGGAGAGGGTTGCCGTCAGCACTGGGAGCGCGCCATCGATGAGAATCCACTCCAGCGCCTGCGTATCTGTTTGGATGCGATAGAGCGCATCGGCGGTCCCGGATGTCAGGTGGCTTGCAATCGAGCGCTTTTGTGCCGCATCAAAGCACTGGCCACGCAACTCAACAGTAACTTTTTGTCCGGTGCGTGTGGCAACAATGCTGCTGGCCATGTTGACCAGCTGCTGGATAATCGCAAAGCCGACGCTTGCCACCGCAAGTGTCAGGAGGCTTTGTGTCCAAGATGCTGGAAGCCAGCTGACGGCTTTGGATTTGCCGCTGATGGAATCGATTGCCGCTTGGAGCGGGAGTGGCGTCAGGACGGAGACTCCGGCACCGACAGCCTCAAGTGCGATGAGCGAGATCAGGGCACCGGCATGTTTTCGGGCTGTGTCTGCGACTAGTGACCCGCGCAAATCATCGCCATCCTGTACTTGGAGAAAGACATCGGTTCAAGCCCAAGCTCCGCAAGCCCGGCCAGAAATCCCGTTGGAGGTGCATCTTCAAACTTTACTTCGAGCACCCGCCCATCGACAATGGGTTTTGCTTCTGCTCCGCGTTGTGGAAGGACAAAGTCAGGCATCGGAACCGCACGGACATC
>JBEDDQ010000424.1:0-4861 GCA_041176185.1 Armatimonadota bacterium
GTGTGAGCTCGCCTGTATCGCTGACCTGACCTCCAGATTCAGCATAAAACGGACTAGTGTTCAGAATGACATCCGCGGTTACACCCGCTGTGATGGACGGAGTTGGCTGGCCATCCACGAGGATGCCTGCGACAACCGTGGTTCCCTCAAGGCTGCCGTACCCGGTGAACTCTGTGTGTGGAAGCTCACGGAAGAACGTCTTGACGTTTTCATCTGTGATGATCCACGTTTTTTTATTGCCTTTACCGGAGTCGATGGCGTGTTGAGCACGTGCTTTGTTGAAGGACTCCTCATCGATGGATACGCCACGTTCACTTGCAACTTCACGCGTCACTTCAAATGGAAGGCCATATGTCGCAAACAGGTCAAATGCAGCGGATCCTGAGAGGTTCCCCTTTGAAAGCGAGTCATCCAGACGTCCAAGTCCATCGGACAGAATTTCCCTAAACTGTGCCTCTTCACGTCGGACAGCAGCAAGAATTGCCTCTTCACGGTTTACAAGATCCGGATATGCATCCTTCATATGGGAGATAACTCCAGGCACAGCACGATCCATAAACGGTGCACTATCGAAACCAAGGTGGCGAATTCCAGCCACGATGGCACGTCGCATTAGCCGACGCAGAACATAGCCATGCTTGTCCTTATCCGGAAGCACGCCATCTCCGATAAGGAATGTCGTTGCCCGAATATGATCTGCAATCCTTCGGAATGCAATGTCGGTCGTGGCATGTGGAGTTGATGTGTAGGACTTGCCACTCAGGTTTTCCAGATGAGTGATGATTGGGCGGATTACATCGGTCTCAAACGGGCCCGCTAGGTCATTAATCGCTGCCGCAGTGCGTTCAAGTCCCATACCAGTGTCGATGTTCTTCTTAGGCAGTGCGTGAAGCGTAAAATCGCTTCCGGTGCCAACACCGGTGAATTGAGTAAATACATTGTTCCAGATCTCAAGCCAGCGTGTACCCTCCCCGTCCCAATCCTGATCAAATGGCAAGTCAGGCTGAAGATCAAAGAAAATCTCAGAACATGGACCACAAGGCCCCTGACTCTTTTCGACGATCGCATTTGCTGGCCAATAGTTTGTTTTTTGCCCTAACCGCGTGATTCGTTCATCTGGCATCCCGAACTTTTTCCACAATGCATATGCATCGTCGTCATCCTGATACACCGTCACGCGAATACGCTTTCGATCGATTTTCAGTACATCGAACAGAAACTCAGCCGACCACTCGACGGCTTCTGGCTTGAAATAATCCCCAAAGCTGAAGTTGCCAAGCATTTCGAAGAATGTGCAGTGGCTTGTATCACCAATGTCATCGATGTCCTTTGTCCGGAGACACTTCTGACTGGTCGTAACACTGGTTCGGGGCGGGGTTGCCCGGTCTTCAAAGTATGCTTTGAACGGAACCATTCCTGCCACAGTAAAGAGTAGTGTAGGGTCTTCCGTAACCAATGAGTCCGATGGCAGGATAAGCGCACCTTTGGATGCGAAGAAATCGAGGTATGCGCGGCGCAGTTCACTAGCTTCCATAGTTTGAAAAGTATATCGCCAGCACTCCCGGTAAGTTTCACTCCGAAGTCCACCATAAAACCCGTATTCGGGTAAAATGCCGGGTGGTTCAGTAAGGCGGACTTTGTGCCGATATTGCTGAGTGGAAGGTTACAGTTCGGCATGCATGATGACTCAATCACCGTAGATCGGTCCCTCTCGCTCCATGGCCCCAATGCGGCCTACGCCCGCGAGCTGTACGAGCGTTGGATGGAAGATCCAGGTTCGATTGACTCCGATACCAGCGCTCTATTTGCAACCGGATACATCCCGCCTACGGAGACGACAAGCCAAAAGACTGCCATTGAGCCGACGAATGTCGAGACAATTATGCGGGCCGTACACTTGGCAAGGCTGATTCGTGAGCACGGACATGTCGAAGCCAATCTCAATCCGCTGCACAAGCCTGCCAAAGCGGATCCCCAGCTAACACTTGGGTATCACGGCCTAACTGAAGCTGATTTGGTATCGCTTCCACCATCTGTTGTTGGGGGGCCAGCAGCGGCCGGGACAACAAATGCACTTGATGCGATGAATCGTCTACGGCAATTATATTGTGGAACGATCGGTTATGAAGATGACCATGTTCAGTCTCCTGATCAGCGTAACTGGTTGCGGGATGCATTTGAATCCGGGCGCTATTTGCGTGGTGTGACGAACGAAGACCGCAAGTGGTTGCTTGAGCGGATTACAGAAGTCGATACTTTCGAGCAGTTTTTGCATAAGACACAGCCGTTTCAGGGGGAGAAGCGCTTCTCAATCGAAGGCGTCGATATGCTTGTTCCCGTTCTGCAGAGCATTGTTCAAGGTGCGGCGCTTGCTGGAAATCGTGAAGTCGTCATCGGGATGGCGCACCGCGGCCGCCTAAACGTCTTGACGCATGTCCTCAAAAAGCCATATCGCCAGATGCTCTCGGAATTTATCAAGGGCAAGAAGTACCAGGTCCCTAGTACAAGCGGTGCGGGATCTGGCGGTTACACAGGCGATGTCAAATATCATAAAGGTTATGAGCTTCGAATCGAGACGGCTGACCATGGCAGCGTTCCGGTAACACTAGTTCCAAACCCATCTCACCTCGAGTTTGTGAACCCGGTAGTCCTTGGGCGTGCCCGTGCAGCACAAGAGCATCGTGATCACCAGGGTAAGCCATCCCGGGACATCCTCGCGGCATTATCCATCCTGATTCACGGCGATGCAGCATTCCCCGGACAGGGAGTGGTTGCAGAGAGCCTTAACCTGTCACGTGTACCAGGTTATCGTGTCGGCGGAACCATTCACATCATTGCGAATAATCAGGTTGGATTCACAACTGACCCGGAAAACAGCCGTTCTACGCTTTATTCATCTGACCTTGCCAAGGGATTTGAAATTCCGATTGTTCATGTTAATGGTGACGATCCGGATGCATGTCTCGCGATGGCCCGCATGGCGCTCGATTTCAGACAGAAATTTGGCTGTGACTTCCTGATTGACATCATTGGTTATCGGCGTCACGGTCATAATGAGACGGATGAGCCACGGTACACACAGCCGAAAATGTACGGAGTTGTCGATGCACATCCGCGTTTACGTGAGCTGTATGCGATGCACCTGACGGCAAAGGGTGCTGTTTCAGCATCGGAAGTTGATGCAATGCTCTCTCGTGTCCGCGAGGAGCTAAATGATGCGCGACAGTATGCCATCGAGCAGGCTGGAGGAACAGTTTCGACACCACCTGTTGTGGATGTTCCAGATGTTGTCGTAGAAAATGTGACGTTTGATCGTCTTCAGGTCTTAAACGATGCTATTACATCGACACCCGAAGGTTTTGCAGTCAATGACAAGCAGCTTCGACAGGTCCTCAAACCCAGAAAGGCAGCCCTTTCTGCAGATGAGCCGGCGATTAACTGGGCACATGCGGAAGCTCTGGCGTACGCATCCATTCTTGAAGATGGAACACCGATTCGTCTCTCCGGTCAGGATGCGCAACGTGGGACGTTCTCCCAGCGTATGTTGGTCCTACATGACATTGAGACGGGCGCACGCTGTCACCTGTTACGCTTTGTACCTACGGCAAACGCATCAATTGCTATTCTGAACTCACCGCTTTCTGAGACAGCGGCATTGGGCTTTGAATATGGCTACAGCGCACATGCAAAGGAAACGCTGGTCCTTTGGGAAGGTCAGTTTGGAGACTTTGCAAACGGCGCACAGGTCATCATCGATCAGTTCATTGTCAGCGGAGATGCAAAGTGGTCGCAGAAATCTGGTCTGGTAATGCTTCTTCCCCATGGGTATGAAGGTCAGGGGCCTGAGCACTCATCTGGGCGTGTTGAGCGATTCCTACAATCAGCGGCAGGTAACAATATCCGAGTTGCAAACTGTACAACGCCTGCAAACTACTTCCATCTTTTGCGTCGCCAAGCGACGTCACTCGCGGTTGATCCCCGGCCATTGATTGTGATGACTCCTAAGAGCCTTCTCCGGCATCCAAAGGCTGTTTCCAATGCCGCTGACCTGACATCAGGATCGTTCCAGCCAGTGTTGGACGATACGCGTGCGGGGCTTGACAAGACTGCCATCAAGCGAGTGGTGATGTCCAGTGGTAAGGTCATCGTCGATTTGCTAGCAAGTCCGTTACTTGAATCTGGTACGACGGCATTGATTCGTTTGGAAGAGATTCATCCATTCCCGGTTAATGACATCAACAGAATTCTCGCAACATATCCAAATGCGACCGAGTTCGTTTTCGTGCAGGAAGAGCCATTGAACATGGGAACTGCAGGATATGTTTGCCCACGCCTGCAGGAAATTCTCCCCTCTTCGTTGGCCTTCCGTGTTGTTAGTCGCCCGATGGAAGCAAGTCCAGCCGAGGGAAGCATCGATATGCATAATGCGATGCAGGCTCACATCGTTCAATCAGCACTTTCCTAAAGGATTCATGGATTAATATCCAAAGGAGTTTGTAATGTCAGTCGAAATAATCGTACCCAACATGGGTGAGTCTGTTGTCGAAGCTACCGTTGCCCAATGGCTCAAGGCAGTTGGTGATGCGGTAAAGGCTGGAGATGACTTGGTTGAGTTGGAAACCGATAAGGTTAACCAGGTTCTGCAAGCCGAAGCCGATGGAGTTCTTGCGAATATCGCTTTCAATGAGGGTGATACTGTCACTGTCGGTGCTGTACTTGGCACAATCTCCGGTGGGGTGGCCACCGGTGCTTCGGCAGCACCTGCACAGCCAGTAACAGTAACGGAAACAACCGCGTCGCCTAGTACGGAAGCAACATCAAAGGGCGGTGTAACGCCAGTTGCCGAAGCGATGGCAAATGC
>JBEDDQ010000425.1:0-4761 GCA_041176185.1 Armatimonadota bacterium
GGCTCCGCTGCGGTCGATGGGCAGTAGGAAGACGAGACCCGTGCAGAGCATGAGCATCGGGGCGATACGCAGCCACCGGGATGTCAGGAATACGGCTCGTGGCTGATTGGCTTTGCTGTACTTCTGTTTCCACATTTTTGTGATCCAGTAGCCGGACAAAATGTAGAAACAGCAAACGGCGAAATTACCCGAGCGCAGTGGTGTGAAGTGGTAGCAGAGAACGAGGAGCGCGAGGACGAAGCGGGTTGCCCCCGGCCCCGTCAATAAGCCCATCACGTTACCCACATCACCCATGCAAGGCTGCTTGCATCCAGAGAAGAGTCGTGCGCGTCTCGGTCATCATCGTGGACACGATTCTACCAAGCATCAAAAAAACAGCCCCCGGAGAAACTCCCCGGAGGCTGCCATCTCAATCCGAAACCAAACTAGGCGATATCGAACCGGTCAAGGTCCATCACCTTTGCCCATGTAGCCACAAAGTCCTTGACGAACTTGTCGCTGGCATCCGATGCTGCGTAAACCTCAGCAACGGCACGGAGCTCGGAGTTGGACCCGATGATCAGGTCTGCACGCGTTGCAGACCACACGACAGCACCTGTCTTACGGCTGACGCCTTCAAAGGTGGTCTTTTCATCGTTGTTTGGACGCCATGCGATACCGAGGTCGAGCAAGTTGACGAAGTAGTCATTCGTCAGCACGCCCGGCTTGCTCGTGAACACACCATGCTTGGACTTGTCATAGTTGGTGTCAAGAACACGCATTCCACCGAGAAGAACCGTCATCTCAGGGGCTGTCAGGTTCAGCAGCTGCGCTTTGTCAACGAGCAAATGCTCGCTAGCATGTGCAACGCCAGACTTGCTGTAGTTGCGGAAGCCATCTGCGAGTGGCTCAAGGACTGCAAAAGATGAAACATCTGTCTGCGCCTGCGTTGCATCCGTACGGCCAGGTGTAAACGGTACTGTTACCGTCTTGCCCGCATCCTTGGCGGCCTTCTCGATTCCAGCACAACCACCGAGAACAATCAGGTCTGCAAGAGAGACCAGCTTGCCATCCGTGCGGTTTGCATTGAAGCCGCTCTGGATACCTTCATAGACACCAAGCACCTTGGAAAGACCAAGCTTGCTGTTGACTTCCCAGCCCACTTGTGGGTTCAGGCGGAGACGTGCGCCATTGGCACCGCCACGCTTATCCGAACCACGGAAGGTGGATGCGCTTGCCCAAGCGGTCGAAACCAGCTCGGAAACCGTAAGGCCGGACTTGAGAATCTGTGCCTTGAGGGCGGAGATGTCACGCTTGTCGATAACCTTGCCAGCTGCTGCCGGGATTGGATCCTGCCACACGAGGACCTCTGCTGGGACTTCGGAGCCAACATAGCGGCTGCGTGGGCCCATGTCACGGTGGGTCAGCTTGAACCATGCACGCGCAAATGCATCATTGAACGCCTTTGGATCGTTTAGGAACTTACGGGAAATCTTCTCGTAAGCGGGATCAAAGCGAAGTGCGAGGTCGGTCGTGAACATCATCGGTGCATGACGCTTCGACTTGTCAAACGCATCCGGGACGAGGTCTTTACCCTTGCCACCCTTTGGTTGCCATTGCTGTGCACCCGCTGGGCTCTTGGTCAGCTCCCACTCGAAACCGAAGAGGTTCTCAAAGTAGTTGTTCGACCACTTGTCTGGCGTTGCGGTCCATGCACCTTCAAGACCCGATGTGATCGTGTCAGGGCCATTGCCCTTGCCAAAGGTGTTCTTCCAGCCAGTTGCCTGCTCTTCAATCGTGCCAGCTGCTGGCTCACGCCCGACATGCTTACCTGGGTCCGCTGCACCGTGTGCCTTACCAAGCGTGTGTCCACCCGCAATCAGCGCGACGGTCTCTTCATCGTTCATCGCCATTCGGGCAAATGTCTCACGGATGTCACGGGCGGCTGCCAACACGTCAGGCTTGCCGTTTGGTCCCTCTGGGTTGACGTAAATCAGACCCATCTGAACCGCCGCAAGAGGCTTCTCGAGGTCACGGTCGCCGGTATAGCGCTTGTCACCCAGCCACTGCGTTTCAGAACCCCAGTAGATATCTTCCGCTGGCTCCCAGACATCTTCGCGTCCGCCAGAGAAGCCAAATGTCTTGAATCCTGCAGACTCAAGAGCGCAGTTTCCTGCGAGAATCATCAGGTCAGCCCAGGATAGCTTGCGGCCGTACTTTTGCTTGATCGGCCAGAGAAGCATCCGGGCCTTGTCAAGGTTGGTGTTGTCAGGCCAGCTGTTCAGTGGCGCGAAGCGAAGAGTGCCAGCACCGGCGCCACCACGGCCATCGATGGTGCGGTAAGTTCCAGCGCTATGCCATGCCATACGGATAAAGAAGCCGGCGTACGTGCCATAGTCCGCTGGCCACCACTCCTGACTTGTGACCATCAGCTTGTTGATATCAGCCTTGACAGCCTTGAGGTCGAGCTTCTTGAACTCAGCAGCGTAGTTGAAGTCATCGCCCATTGGATTCGACATCGTGGAATGCTGTCGAAGAATGTTCAGGCGGAGGAGGTTTGGCCACCAATCGGTGTTGCGGGTTCCGCGTCCACCTGCTGGTACCATTTCGGCCTGTGGTTCAGCGGCCATTGCAGCACCGCTGAATGGGCACTTACCCGCAGGTGCTGCGGCAGGCTCCACTGGCTTTGGTGCCGGCAGAGGCATGCTCGCGGTTGCGGAAGACGATGCGGCAATACCCGTTCCTAGCGTAACTCCAAGGCCAAGCAACAGCGAGCGTCGGCTGATGGCAGCTGCGGCCTCTTGGTCTAATTCCTGTTGACGTGCGGCGCCTTTGTCATCGCGTTCAGGTTTTTGATTTGAATTACTCATGCTTCTATTCCTCTGACTTCATATGGTGGCAGGCTTGCAACACGGACAAGCGCAACGCATGTCACGCTCCCACAGCCAATAGCCATCCGTGATGCATACAAAACACGCATCACGAAGTTCCCGAAAACGGGATGCCACCTTAGATTACCTGTCTATGCACAGGATGGAAGTCCGCATTACGGCATATTTGAGAATTATTCTCAAAAAGTTGCTTTGTTTTACTTAGGTAAAAAGTGTGCGGGAGCGAAACGAATCAGCAGGCTAGCGGGGAGGCATCAAGATTGCAATGAAATCGTGGTTAGGCGTCGGCGACTCCGGATGCTTCGAGCTCAGCGCGGAACTGTTCGGTGTACAGCTTGGCGTAGTTACCACTCTGTTCGAGAAGTTCGGCATGGGAGCCCAGCTCAACGACATTGCCTTTTTCCATCACGACAATCTTGTTCGCTTTCACAATTGTCGAGAGGCGGTGTGCAATCACAAAGCTCGTCCGCCCTTCCATCAGGCGGTCCAAGGCCTCCTGAATCAGCGCTTCCGTCTCGCTGTCGAGTGAGCTTGTAGCTTCATCGAGAACCAAAATCCGCGGATCGGCCAGCAACGCGCGTGCAATGGCAAGGCGCTGTTTCTCACCGCCAGACAGCTTGACACCCTCTTCACCAATCTTCGTGTCGTAGCCATCCGGGAACGCTTCAATCACATGGTGCAGGTTCGCCGCAGTCGCGGCTGCCACGATATCGGCATCCGATGCACCGATACGCCCGTAGCGCAGGTTTTCCCGAATGGTTGTATGAAATAGCAGACTCTCCTGAAGCACGACGCCGATTTGGCGACGAAGGGACATCAGGTCGATATCGCGTAAATCATGGCCATCGATGGTAATCCTCCCGCCGGTGACATCGTAGTGGCGGGACAACAAATTGATCATCGTCGTCTTGCCGCTTCCTGAGCCGCCGACAAAGGCAATCATTTCCCCGGGCTGAATATCAAGCGTTATCCCTTTGAGCACCGGCTGGCCTGGTTCGTACTCAAACCAGACATCTTCAAACAAAATGTTCCCATTGATGACAGGCATGTCCGGAGCGCCATCCGCGCTGCTGACGGCTGGCGGAGTATCCAGCAGCTTGAAGATACGATTCAGCCCCGTCTGCGCTCTGGCAAACTGGTCGTTCAACTGAATCAAACGAATAGTCGGCCCGTAGAGGTAGACATTCACCAGAATCAAAAACGCGACCAGATCACCCTGCAACATCCCGCCGTTAATCACCCGCATCCCACCAACCGCAAGGATAATCGCGGTTCCGATTGCAGTGATGAACTCGGCGCGGACCCACAGGCCGGTTCCAAGCCTTGATTGGGTGATGTTCAGATTGAGGTTGTCACGGTTGAGCGAAACATACTGTCGCACTTCCGAGCGCTCCTGAGCATACGACTTGACGACTTGAACACCCGCAAGCTTTTCCTGAAGGTCGGAAAAAATCATTCCCCGGAGCTCAGATATCTTCGTCGCGTTATCGCTAAGTGGCCGCCGTGACAGCAGAAAGTTACCCACATAAATGGGGTAAACGGACAGTGCCAAGAGAGCCAGCTGCCAGTCTTGGTAGAAAATCAACCCAATAACGCCGATGAGCGTAACGACATCCGAGATGACAGTGACAAACCCACCCGTGATCAGCTGGTTGACCGAACCGACATCATGGACGACCGTTGCCACAAGCTTGCCCGTCTGAGCCTTCTCGAAAAAGCCTTGCGACAGGGTTTGGAGATGTTCATAAACACCAGAGCGGGTGTCAACGAGAAAGCGCTGCCCAGTGAGGTTAACAGAGTAACCGAGTGCAAAGCTGACCGCGGAGCCGATAACCGCGATGATAAAGATGAGCGTAACTGCTCCCCCAAGTGTATTAAACGGCTGCGGGAG
>JBEDDQ010000426.1:0-3985 GCA_041176185.1 Armatimonadota bacterium
TTTCCATACATCGCCCTGTTGACGGTGCGGTTGGCGATGAACTCTTCCGGGATGTACTCACGCCACAGAGGCTTTGTCGACGCGACTTTAAGTGCCGCGAAGGCAGCCTTGTCTTGGCGGAGCTCGGTATAAGCCATCGCCCGAAGGAGCGGAAAATACGCGTTATCCGGGTCGACACGCTCTCCTAGCAGACATTGCTCGATAAATCGCTTCACTGCAGCGGCATCACTGACCTTTTGCTTTACAGCGACAGTTCCCGTTTTTGGAGCCGGCCTATTTTCAAGAAATTGCATTGCATCAGCGCGATGCACCAGCACTTCCCCCTGCGATTCGGCACGCAACGTTGCAGCTAGGATTTCTGGATGACTGGGAAACTTTGCGGAAACCCTGCGTAGCTGCTCGGAACGCTCAGCCGAGTCAAGCGTCCCGAGGGTTTTTAACGGGACATTCCCGCGTAAGGCACCACCAAACTGAATGGTGGCATCATCCGAGTGTGCCGCAATGAATGCCCGCTCCTTGATGCGCTCAGATTCCGTGCCCTTAAAGATTGCCAGCGGATTGATACCGCCAAGCATTTTGAGCTGCGATGTGGCCATATTGGCCGTCTTTGGCCACATCACCGCTGCACCAAGGCTGAGGACAACGACAAGAGAACATGCCACCTTGACCGGGGAGACCCGTGGGCCACCCAGCTGACCGGCGGCTTGGGAAGCCGTTTTCCTGCCGCCCTTCGCATTCAGATCAGCCCCAACTCCGGCATCCGTGAGCTGGCGTAAACGGTCAATGGCATCCTGTGAAACCGTACTTAGCTCTGAGCTTTCGTTATCCTTGTGTTTCAACATCTGCCATGTTCCCCCGGGAAATCCGCATTCAGCCCGATATTATCCCGAACCTAATCGCGTATCCGCTGGGCGAGCCAGGTGCACCTTGGGACCGTCCGGTGGTTTTTCACCGCCATTTCCAATGCCCGCTTCGACCCAACCAGCACCGCCAGTTTCTTCGCACGGGTCAGCGCTGTGTAGAGCAAATTCCGCTGCAGCATCACGTAATGCTGCGTATGCATCACCACAATCGCCACTGGAAACTCCGACCCTTGCGATTTATGCGTCGTCAGCGCATACGCCAGCTGGAGCTGATCCAGATCTGCCGCGCCGTAGTGCACAGGCCCCTCCGGATAGCGAACCTCAAGCTCGAAATCGCTTGGATGCACGGCACTAATCACCCCAATATCGCCATTGAAGACATTCTTTTCGTAATCATTCACCCGCTGCAGCACACGGTCACCCACGCGGAAGATGTTCGCGCCGCGGACAAGCTCAGGTTTGCTTGCATCCGGTGGGTTGACACGCGCTTGTAACACCTCGTTCAGGTTCCGCGCACCCGCTGTCCCACGCTGCATCGGGACCAACACTGTGGCATCCCCGCTCTGCCACCCTAGATTCGGAAGGCTCTTCGTAACAACGCCCGCAACCTTGAGCGGGATGTCATCTGCTTCATCCACTTCGAGCAGCACGCAATCGACGCCATCCTTGATCGCCGCCGGGGTCTGCCAGCGTGGTGCCCGGCCCGTGTTTACATCGTGGGCGCTCGTGATAATCCGGCTCTCGGCCGCTTGGCGGAAGACCTCCGTGAGGCGTGAAACCGGTACAACTCCGCTCGCAATCAAGTCCGCCAGAATATTCCCTGGACCAACACTAGGAAGCTGGTCGACATCCCCAACCAACACGACCTGTGCGCCATCCGGTACCGCATCGAAGAGGGCATCCGCGAGGGCTAAATCCAGCATCGATGCCTCATCAACAATAATCACATCCGCGACCAATGGATTGCCTTTGTTGTGCTCAAACGCCCGTAGCTCAGGCTTCCACGAGAGCAGGCGGTGGATCGTCTTTGCCTGCCGGCCCGTAACCTCGGATGCCCGCTTGGCGGCTCGCCCCGTCGGGCTTGCAAGCACAACTTTCCGGTGCTGCGCCTCAAAGGCACGTACCAGCACATTCGTTGTCGTCGTCTTTCCCGTACCCGGTCCGCCCGTGAGGACCATCACACTCGCATTCAGCCCCCGGAGCACCGCCTGCCCCTGCTGTTCCGAGAGGCCCTTTGCGTTTTCAATCGTCTCAAGAAGCTCGGCGAGCGCGTTGTCCCCAAGGGGAACTGGTTTATTGCGGAGCAATGCCTTAATGCGCTCTGCGAGGCGTAATTCTGTCTGGTAGATACCTGGGATATAGATGCGCGGGTTCAGCTCTGAAATGCCCCCCGCTGGAACATCCATACCTTCGATATCCGCCCGCAGCTCCGCCTTGACAAGGGTTTCATCGAGTGCGGCGCGTACCAGTGCCGGGTCTGCCCCAAGCATTTGTGGCTCACAGGCAAGCGCCAGCAGCTCATCCTGATACATAAAGCAGTGACCGTTTGCATCCATGGATGACTGCAGCGTATACAAAAGTCCAGCACGCAGGCGCTGCGGGGCATCGAGAGGCATCCCGATCCGTTGCGCGAGCTGATCTGCTGTACGGAAGCCGACTCCCCACAGCTCATTCGCGACACGATAGGGATTCGTACGGACAATCGCTTCTGCCTGATCTCCATATTGCTTGTGAATCTTGTGCGCAAGGCTGGGCGTGACACCATTTCCCTGGAGGAAGAGCATCAGGCTTTGAACCGCCTTCTGACCTTCCCAAACCTTGGTCAGGCGATCCAGCGAAATCCGTCCAAGCCCCTGAATCTCATGCAGGCGATGCGGCTCACGGTCGAGGACATCCAGTGTTTCGGCCCCGAAGCGTGCCACGATTTTCTTGGCCGTCGCGGGTCCGATTCCTTTGACGAGGCCGCTGCCGAGGTATTTCTCGATGGCTGCGACTGTCGCTGGACGTACGCTCTCCACCCGTTCGGCCTTAAACTGCCGGCCAAACTCAGGGTGTTTAACCCACGAGCCGACGCACTTGATAGACTCTCCGGGCACCGGGCTTGGAAAGGTTCCGACAACGGCGATGGGATCGGAGTTCTTCCCTCGGGGACCATCCGTATCGATGATCTTGACCACACCATAGCCATTTTCAGCATTGTGAAAGGTGACACGCTCGATGACACCTTCGATTGTGACCTGCCCGGGGGCAACATCAACAGCAATGAGTGGAACCTGACCCTGGTTGGACATATGCCTGCATTCTAGCCGTTTCGCCCCTGCTGGCCCATGGGCATTTGTAACACCCTACACACCAGCGGCGTGGCTGTTTACCCAGCGGAAGTGACGTTCTGACCGGGAAACACCACGCAATATGCACACTTGTGGTGAAATGTAGTCATGCCTGATCTCCTCGTTCCGCTTTACAAGCTGCCATCCAGCAAGGCCATCACCGAAAAGCTCGCCGCCGAAGGCATTATCATCAGGCGCGCTTTCCCCTTTGACCTTTCTCGGACCCGTAGGTTCATTGCGGAGACATTCAGCGAGTCATGGGCGGATGAGACAGAGGCAGGCTTTGCCCGCCAGCCGATCACCTGCTGGGTCGCTATCGTGGATGGCCAGGTTAAGGGCTTCGCCTGCGTCGATGCCACCATGCGTGGAATGTTTGGTCCTACGGGCGTTTGTCCAACCCTTCGCGGAAAAGGTGTCGGTAAAGCGCTGCTTTTACACGCGCTCAGCGGTCTCTGGGATATGGGCTATGCCTATGGCGTCATCGCCGGCGCTGGCCCAATCGAGTTCTACCGCAAGGCCTGCGGCGCCATCGAGATCCCGGACAGCGTCCCGGGCATCTACCAACATATGCTAAAGGATGATGGTAAAGAAGGCACGCGCTAGTGTCATTCCATTACGACTGGCCGCTAATCCCGGGAACGGTTATCGCACACTCCAGTGCGGCTACGGGAAAGTACATCGGATCACCGGGCCTCGCCATCCACCCGGATGGCAGCTATGTCGCAGCACAAGACCATTTTTGCCCCCCTTCGTCATAGCACGGCAACGCCGAAACCAGGATTTACCGAAGCA
>JBEDDQ010000427.1:0-4873 GCA_041176185.1 Armatimonadota bacterium
AGCTTTGACCGAGACATTGCTACTGTGGGCCTGTGCCGCCGCGGCGCCGCTTGGAAAGATGAGAGGCTTGCCTTCGACCTTTACGTTTACTCCGCCTTGTGGAGCACTTGGATCGATTACAATCGTCGCTTCGCCATGAGGGCCACTTGGAATCTCGATGAACCCCTTTGGTCCGGGCTTGAGGCCTGTCAGCTTGCGGGTCTTACCGTTTTCAGTAATTTCGACATCGAAGGTGCCGCTGCCGTTGCCGACAGCTTTGACCGAGACATTGCTACTGTGGGCCTGTGCCGCCGCGGCGCCGCTTGGAAAGATGAGAGGCTTGCCTTCGACCTTGATAACCTTACGTTGCTTCCGATCAGCCATCCCAGCGGGAGGATTCAACTCCATCAACTCAGGTAGATCAAAGTTGCCATCGGAAGTAGCCTTGACGCCCGTGAACTTGCGGGTCTTGCCATTATGGGTGATTTCGACATCAAAGGTGCCATCCTTGGCTGCAATTGCCTTGACCGCAACAGCGCCCGCATTTTGTACTGGCGCTGCAGGGGCATCCGACTTGGCCGTCTGGGAGTAGCCCGCATTTGCGAGACCAAAGAGCGAAACGAGGGCGAGGTTGCCCGCGATGGTGAATGTCGTTTTCATCATGATGTCCTAATGTACACGTGTGGACTGCGAATGTGTTCCCGTTTTGCGTACTTCGTATAACTTTAGTATCTTATGTCACGGTACCGCGGATATTCACTAAGGATGTCAGCGATTGGAAAGCTCTTTCAATCGCTTTGCGCTCCAGCCCTGCCTGGTTACGATTGGGACGTAGCCAACTTCCATCCCCTTTGGTGGCTTGACGAATGCTGCTGGATCAATGGATGCCAGTTTCCCCGTTGATGGAGCAGGTAGGAATTCCTTTGTGGACTTCCATTCCCTATGGAGGAGCTCAACGCGCTTTTGCAAGGCTTCACGTTCCGCAGCGGAGAGGTCGGCATTCATCAATGCAGGCTGGTCGGCAAAACGGTACCAGTAATACGTGACTTCGCTGCCATCCCCAAGAATCCGCGTAAATGGCCCAGCCGCAGGTCCCGGGGATTTCCATGAAGATGATGGTTCATCCGGGGTGATATACGGCTCGAGGTCACGCTTTGGCTTTGGAAATGAGGCATTTAGGAGACCTGTTTCTGAAGGGACATCGGTTGCTGCAACAGCCGTCCAACGCTCCTTACCTTTCGCATCCTTGCCGAGCCGATAGTACTCAGGAAGCGTCACGAGAGATTTGTTCGCGGTGACACGGGTGGCATCCCACGTAAAACCATACGTGTTATTCGTCAGAACCTTTGGCACACCAACACCCGCGAGGTCAACATCATGCGCCTGTTCACGCTTCTTTCCCGGGAGGTAAATCTTCCAGGTGGCATAGCCGCCAGGTTTGAAGTTATGCACCGCAGCTGCGGTTGGCGACACCATCCCAACTGACTTCGCGCCGCCCCCGAACCACGTCTCCACCGAATTCCAGAGCGCCTGGCGGGAGTACGCGGTCACCTGATGAATCAGCGGAGCATCCCCTCCCGGGCCTGTCGGAAAGTGCGTTGGGGCAATCCGGGCAAACCATGCGCCATTTGCATCTTGGCTGACCATCGCTGGGATGTGCTGGGTTTCCATCTGAATCGCCTTGTTCGGCTCAGATGGGCGGGTATCGAGAAACTGACCAGCGACATCGGGGTTTGTAACAGATGCCTTCGACCAAAAGTATGGCGTAAAGAACGTGACTGGACCTTTGAAGTTGGCGGTGTTGAGAAAAAGTGTCCAGCTCTGGTTGCCAGTTGGGACATTCTTGCCTGCCGTGGATGTTTTGGCAGAGGTGAGCGGAAGCGGCAGGTACCCATAGCCAAACAGCTCACCGCGTGTGCCTTGCTTGAGGTTTAGGCCATCCGGTGGCCACAGGATATTTTGGCTGAGCTGGGCGATGCCATAGAGGCCCGTTGGATTCTTCCAATCACGTCCTTTTCCGGCACCCGGACCGTTTGCCCACTCACTGAAGTTGAGCGCGACGCCCCCCATGATGAACTTAGGGGTTTCGGTAGCGAAGCGCGTGTCGCGCCACCAGCCAAGCCCGCCTTCGATATCGGTGTAGAAGTCTTTAAGTTTCTTGCCTTCCGGCTGAGGGAACATCCATGTACCGAACAGCCCACTCTGGAATTCCTGACCAGGATACGTCTCGAGCAGCGGCCACGCCGCAACGTACATCGAGAAGCCCGCGTTGTACTCATTTGGAACTTTGTCATGCGGAACGATAAGGTAGCCAGCCATTTCGGTTAGCTTTGGCTTTTGAACGAGCGGTACTTTGGTTTGCAGCCCAAAGACAGTCATCAAAGTGGCAATATAAAAAGCAGTCATTCCGATACCTCTGGCCTACTTCGCGTACTTCCGAATGAACTCTAACGCAAGCTTGCTGGCAGCATCCGTGGCGCTAAGCATCATCTTTGAAATAATCGTGATGTGAGTTCGGCTCTTGATCAGCTCAAGTGTCGCTGGAATCTTGAGCTCACCCAGCTTGGCCGTATACAACTTTGCAAGCGTATCAAGGCCCGCATAATCCTGGTCGGCATACATCACAAGGGCTGGAGGACCATCCTGAGTGACATTTTTCAGCGGTGATGCAGGCTTCAACTCATCCGCTGTACCAGGGAAAATCTTTGGGAACATCCCGGCCGGGATGTCGTAAACACCACTGATTGGGATGATGCCGCGGATGTTCTTCGAAGATAGGTTGTGCTTCTTGAGATACTCGGGATTCGCAGCGAGGAGGCTCGTCAAGTGGCCACCAGCCGAGTGCCCCGCGACAAAAATACGGTCCGCACGCCCGCCATACTTTGCAATATTGGCATGGGTCCACGCAAATGCGCGTGCAACATCTTCAATATGCGCCGGATGCGTAACCGCCGGGCTGAGGCGGTAGCTGATCACGACAACCCCGATGCCCTGACTTGCGAACATTTGCCCCATATTCCCGTACATCTTGCGGTCACCCGAGCTCCACGTCCCGCCATGGATAAAGAAAACGACAGGGAAGTCCTTTAACCCCTTGGGGGTATAAATGTCGAGCTTATGCTTCTTCGCATCGGCATCCGCGCCTTCGTAATACGCGATGTCACTGACAACATTAACTTCCTGCTCGGCAAACACATGAATTGCTTGTTGCGTAGCAACAATCGCTGGAACTGTGATGGGGAAAATCATGGCTGAAGCTCCTAAATGCACACCGGTAGTGACTTGCCGCTACCCTATCCTGTTTCCAATGACTCTGCACAAGGTGCATTCCGGTAGGATACAGATATGGAAATGTACCTGACGACGCCTGACCGCAAGAACCTGATGACCCGTAAAGCGGATATCCAATGGGGAGCCACGCAGCGCGGTGTCGCGGAAGTCACTGTGGATGTCAGCAAAAAGCTCCAGCCATTTCTAGGCGTTGGCGCAGCGCTAACAGATTCATCCGCGTTCCTCTTGATGAAATGCATGTCGGACACCACACGGGAAGAGACGTTGCGCGCACTGTTCAGCCCCGCACCCGGAGCGGGCTTTTCCGTGATTCGCATTTGTGTGGGCGCATCGGACTTTAACCACGCCGGCAGCTATACCTACTGTGACTATCCTGACCCGTCCCTCCGGATGTTTTCCATCCACCGGGAACAGGAATGCCTGATACCCATCATCCACGCAATCCGACGCATCAATCCAAACATCACCATCATCGCAAGCCCGTGGAGCGCGCCGGCCTGGATGAAAACAAACGGCTCCCTGAATGGCGGCTGGTTGGCACAGGAGCATTACGATACCTATGCGGGGTATTTTGTGAAGTACATCGATGCGATGCGCCGCGAGGGCATTAATATCGACTACATCACGCCCCAGAACGAGCCCCGCCACAATGATGACCGCTATCCAAGCATGCGGATGGAGCCATCGGATCAGGTCCGCTTTATTGGCAAGCACCTTGGCCCCGCGCTGCGAAAGGCCAATGTCCGTACGAAGATTCTCTGCTGGGACCATAACTGGGACATAATGGACTTCCCAATGGGTGTGCTTGCAGACCCGGATGCCCGTAAGTACACGGCTGGCGCGGCCTTTCATGCGTATGCTGGTGAGCCATCCGCTCAGGCACAGGTTCAGAAAGCCTTTCCAGAGCAGGAAATCCACTTTACGGAGAGCTCCGGAGGCTTTTGGGCAACGGACTTCGGCGGGAATATCCGCTGGGATCTGACGAATCCGATTCTCGGTTCAATTCGTTACGGAGCGCGGACCAGCCTGAAATGGAACCTTGTACTAGATGAAAACCAGGGTCCGCAAAATGGCGGCTGTGACAACTGCCGAGGGATCGTGACCTACACCCGCAAGACGGGAGCGATGACGCGTAACGAGGAGTTTTACGCTTTCGGCCATGTGGGTGCGTTTGTGCGCCGAGGAGCACATGTCGTCGCATCCTCCGTAATCGATGGCAGCCCAAGCGCAGTCTTCCTGAACCAAGATGGCGGCCGGGTGCTCGTGACATGCTCGGAAAAAGCGCGGCGCATTCAGGTCATCGATGGCAAGCGTGCAGCACAGATAAACATTCCAGCAGGCTCTGCGATTACGCTTACCTGGCGCTAGGTAGGCTCGACATCACAACTTTCTAGAGTTGAAAGCCGAAGACACGCCGGGCGGGCGAGCGCAATCTAGATCACGGTAGTCTCTCTTCGCATCGGGACGCCGCCGCGCGGGGCGAGGGTGATGTTTCGGCGTTCAAGGAGCGGCCGCGCGGTGTCTGCCAGGCTGTACGTTCCCGCGCGCAGCCACTCGGCGAGCACGAGCTTTGCTTCATAGTGCGCGAAGGCGGCACCGATAC
>JBEDDQ010000428.1:0-12775 GCA_041176185.1 Armatimonadota bacterium
GATGCGTGGGCAGCGGCGGAGGTCGTCATCGCGCGTGCTGGCGCGGGAACAGTAAATGAAGCGCTCATCCTTGGTAAGCCGATGATATTTGTCCCGCTGGAACCCAGTAGCCGTGATGAGCAGCTGCGAAACGCGGAGCGAAGCGTATCACTGGGTGCAGCGGTGATTGTCCGCCAGGCGGCATGTACGGGAGCTGCACTTCTTGAGACGCTTCATTCTATTGTTGACGCGCCCGGCCGCACGACACGCATGGAGGCGGCGGCGCGTGGAAGTGCAATTCTGGATGCCGATGAACGCATCGCGAGGCTCCTCTTCTCCATCGCAGCCGATTAGTGCATTTTCGTTATGGATGCACCATCCAGCGTTCATGAACCTCGCATTGCACGCCCTAAATGGCGGGCGATATACTTCAACCGGTTGTGATGATTGAATAGTTCACAGCCGCGGAAGCGCGTAATTGTGAAGCGAGCCGTTTGGCGCGCTTTTTTTATTGATGCTGGATTGGCGGAAATAGAAGATGAATGCAGAATTTTATGAAGCCCTAAAGTTGATTGAGCGTGAGAAGGAGATCCCATTCGATTCCCTGCTCCGCTGCCTCGAGGTTGCACTGGCAAAAGCATATGAGCGCAGCCTGAACATCGAGGATGACCAAGTCACACTCAAGGTTGAGCAAACCTCCAGCAAGGGCGGTTCCCCATTCCGTATCAGCCGTGTTGCGCGGGTCTCCGAGTATGTGGATAATCCGCACACCGAGATTTCGCTTGCGGATGCCCGTGCCATATCTCCGAAGGCAAACTACGGCGACCGTGTTCCAGTCGTGCTTTCAGACCGTGAAGTCGATCGAATGGGTGGACGCATTGCCTCCCAGGTTGCCCGCCAGGTCCTGATGCAAGAGATTCGCGAAGCCGAGCGTAACAAGGTCTATGATGAGTACGTCGACCGGGTCGGCGATATCATTTCCGGAACCATCTCCCGCCGTGACCGCGGTGATCTCGTTGTGCAGCTTGGAAACCAGCTCGGCAAGATGGAAGCTTACCTCCCGGGACTCGAGCAGACCCGTGGCGAGCAGTACCGCTTCCATGACCGGATGAAGTTCTTTGTTGTTGATGTCCGCAAGGCTGGCAAGGGTCCTCGTGGACCCCAGATCATCGTCTCGCGTTCCCACCCATCGTTGCTGCGTCGCCTCTTTGAGCTCGAAGTCCCTGAAATTGAGTCTGGCCACGTCATCATTAAGTCCGTTGCCCGTGACCCAGGTCAGCGCTCGAAGATTGCGGTTGCCGCAAAGGATGACCGCTACGATCCGGTTGGATCATGTGTGGGTCACCGTGGACAGCGTGTACAGGCGGTTGTGGATGAGCTTCGCAACGAAAAGGTGGACATCGTCCGCTGGTCCCCTGATCAACGCCAGTTCATCATCGAGTCCCTGTCTCCTGCAAAGGTCGTCGAGGTCCGCCTTGATGAAATCAACAAGGCAGCATTGGTAATCGTTCAGGATGCACACCTCTCCCTTGCCATCGGTAAGGAAGGCCAGAATGTGCGCCTCGCAGCCAAGCTGACCGGCTGGAGGATTGATATCCGGTCCGAGTCCCAGCTGCACGCTGGCGACATCCCTGAGTTCACGGAGTCTGTTGCGCCGATTGAAGATGTAGAAGTCGAAGAAGAAGACATCTACGAAACCAAGAAGATTGCCGACCTCCCGGATGACGACGATGAAGAAGACGAAGAAGATGATATCTATGAAGAAGAAGTCATCGATCTGACGCCGGTTGTTGAGGCAGAGCCTGTCATCGAAGTCGAAGAAGAAGCGGTAGAAGAAGTTATCGAGCTTGAGGAAGTTGAGATCGAGGATGTGGATGACTCGATTATCGACCTCTCCGGGTTTGATGATGATGAAGACGAAGACTAGTCACTGCGTACGTACGAAGTGACATCGACGCGAAAGCAACCAACGCGCACCTGCGCCGCCTGCCGTTCAAAAGACGGCAAGTGGTCGCTGGTGCGCGTTGTTCGTTTACCGGATGCGGGCGGTGTCGTCCTTGACCCAACTGGTAAGCTTGCGGGACGCGGCGCCTACTTATGCGCATCGGATGCTTGCCTGACCCTTGCTTTCAAAAAGGGCGGACTTGCAAGAACGCTTAAATGCAAGGTGCCAGCCGCATTGGAAGCGGAAATCCGCGAATACTTCAGAGCGACTCAACCTTCCGAGCAGCCAGACCCCGAGTGTTCATCCACAAAAGTCAGCAGCTCCTGACCATGACTTTTCATCCCGCAACCTAATCTCCTCAAAACTCCCTTTCTGATGCGGTACCACGGATCAATTCGAATCCAATATCTGAAGAAGACAACGTCTTACGTTATGGTAAAGAAATCCCTCTAAAACTTCCCCCCTGATGCGGTACCATAAGAGGTTGCATAAGCGTTGGCCGTGCCGCGTACAGTGCAATAAATTCAAAATCCATGTGACCGGGGAGCGTCCTATGAACCACTGACGCATTCGGGAAGAGGTGTTTATGCCGATCAGAATTTACGATCTGGCCAAAGAAGTGAAGCGAAGCAACGCGGAAGTCGTCGCGATGCTTGAGAAGGAAGGGTTTGGAACGCTTTCACCATCGAGCAATATTGATGACATCACCGCAGAAAAGATTCGCGCTGGAGTTAAGGCGGAGCTAAAGGCTGCCAAGGATGCTGCTCTCGCAGCGGCTCCAACGGTGCCATTCAATGTAACTGTTCAGGGTCTCGGAGACCAGCTGGGGGTGGGTGCGGCAAAGATTCTCGAGGTCCTCGTGACTTTCGGAATCACAAAGGCAAGCCCAACGCAGCGTCTGTCCCCTGATGCAGCAACCAAGATTGCCAAGAAGCTTGGCATACTCGTACGTGCGTTGCGCTCTGAAGAAGAGACAGTTGCTGAGCGAGAAGCAGTCGCTCGGGCAAAGGCGGAGAAAGAAAATCCGACGCCTGCTCCTAAGCCAGCTCCAGCCAAGCCTGCCGCGCCTACAACGCAAGGCAAGCCATCCCCAGCCGGACAACGGTCCGCCGATCCAGCAGACAAACTTAAAGACCTCCCCGCACCTTCAGTTCCATTCACGGTTCCGACGCCCCAGTACAACCGAAATATCCCGGTCGTTGCTGTTGTTGGCTCAAAGGATGACACTGCCCCAAAGAAGGCATCCAATCAGGCCAAGCCAAAGCTTGAGCGTAAGGTTGTCAGCGTAACCGATGGCGAACCCGTCCACCGTCCACCCGTCGTGACCATCATGGGCCACGTCGACCACGGTAAGACCCTCCTCGATTCCATCCGGCGTGCACGTGTTGCAGCAGGAGAAGCCGGCGGAATCACCCAGCACATCGGTGCCTACCAAACCGAGCGCAACGGTCAAAAGATCACCTTTATCGATACCCCTGGTCACGCCGCATTCTCATCGATGCGTGCGCGTGGTGCTTCCGTCACCGACATCATCGTGATTGTCGTTGCCGCGGATGACTCCATCATGCCGCAGACCGAGGAATCGATTCGTGTAGCCAAGGAAGCTGGAGTTCCAATCATCGTCGCCGTCAACAAGTGTGACCTCCCGACGAGCAATCCGGAACGGGTTCTTACCGACCTCACCCGCTACGAAATGCTTCCTGAAGCCTATGGTGGAGACATCCAGACCGTAAACCTGTCTGCAAAGACCGGTGAAGGGATTGATACCCTCCTCGATGCTATCCTCCTTGTCAGCGAAGCAGTTGTTGATCCTAAGGCGGATCCAAATGGCAAGGTTCGTGGAACGGTCCTCGAAGCCAAGCTTGAGCGTGGACGGGGAACCGTTGCCACTGTTCTGATTCAGAACGGAACGCTTAAGCAAGGGGATGTCGTCCTCGCAGGAACCGAGTTTGGTAAAGCGCGTGTCCTCACCGATGATGCCGGTAAGCAGCTCAAAAGTGTTGGGCCATCCTTCCCGGTTGAGATTGTCGGACTTGGCGGAACCCCGATGGCAGGTGACTCTGTCGAGGTCGTCAAGGATGAAAAGGAAGCGCGTCGTCTCGCTGCAGAGCGAGATGTCGCACGGCGTGAAGAGAAGTTCGAAGTTGGCGGACGCCAGACACTCGAGCAGCTCTACCACACTCTCCGCTTTGGCGCGGCCAAGGAACTCAACCTTGTTATCAAGGCCGATGTTCAGGGCTCCGTCCAAGCTATCCGTGAGAGCCTTGAGCCTCTTGGCAACGAAGAAGTTCGTGTCAAGATTCTTCAGGCAGCGGTTGGACCGATCAGCGAGTCTGATATCCAGCTTGTGTCATCTGACCGTCAGGCTAATGACAAGAACTGTCTGGTTATCGGCTTCAACGTCGGTACCGCAGGCTCCGTCGAGCGCAAGGCTGAGAAGGAACACGTTCAAATCCGAAACTACAAGATCATCTATGAGTTGATCGATGCAGTCAAGGAAGCGATGCTCAACCTCCTTCCACCAATCTTCGAAGAGCACATCACCGGACATGCGGTCATCCGCCAAATGTTCAAACTCCCTGGTGGCCGCCAGATTGCCGGTATCTATATCGACAAGGGCTATACCAAGCGTAACTTTAAGGTGCGCGTGTTCCGCAACGGCGAGCTCACACATACTGGAGATATCGATACGCTTAAGCGCTTCAAGGATGATGTCCGCGAGGTTCAGGAAGGCTACGAATGTGGTCTTACGATTCGTGACTACAACGACATCATTGAAGGAGACCAGTTCGAGTTCTTCGAAATGCGTCAAATCCAACGCGAGCTCTAATCAGGCCCTATCGCAGGGCAATAGCCTGCACACAACCGAACAACACCCTGGTCCACCTGACCGGGGTGTTTTCTGTATACTCAAATAATGGAACCCCGCCGCCTCCCAAACATCATCCTCTTCTTTGCAGATGACCTTGGCTATGCAGACCTTGGCTGCTTTGGTTCGAAGACGAATCCAACGCCAAACCTTGATCGCCTCGCCGCAGGTGGGAATCGCTTCACCAGCTTTTATTCAGCGCAGGCCGTTTGCAGCGCCAGCCGAGCAGGCCTCTTGACAGGCTGTTATCCAAATCGCATCGGGATTCACGGAGCACTTGGCCCAAGCTCGAAAACAGGTCTCTCATCCGATGAACAGACCATTGGTGAGATGCTCAAGACCCGCGGTTATACAACAGCGGTTGTCGGGAAGTGGCATCTGGGGCATCAGGAAATCTTTCATCCAAACAACCACGGCTTTGACTTCTCGTTTGGCTACCCGTATTCAAACGATATGTGGCCGCAGCACCCGGAGGCACCCAAGGCCTATCCCCCGCTCCAGCTGCGTCGTAATCATGAGATTGTCGACCCGAATGTCTCGCCGGAGAGCATGCGAAACATCACTGCGGATTGCACGCGGGAGGCGCTTGGCTTCATTGACCGAAGTCATAAACAGCCATTCTTTCTCTACATGCCATACTCGATGCCGCATGTGCCTCTCTATGCAAGTAAGAAATGGACTGGGCGTACGGGAAAGGGTTTGTATGCGGATGTCATCGCGGAAATCGATGACAGCATCGGCCAGATTCTTGCCCGTGTAAAGCAGCTTGGCCTTACGGATGACACATTGGTGATATTCACATCGGATAACGGACCGTGGCTGTCTTACGGCGAGCATGCTGGCTCACGGGGTGACCTCCGTGAGGGTAAAGGCACAAGCTGGGAGGGTGGAATACGCGTCCCGATGATCGCATCCTGGCCGGGGGTGATTCCTCAAGGTGTAACGACATCCCAACCAGCGATGACCATTGATATTCTCCCCACCCTACGAAGAATTGTTGGTGCTGCTCCAGGGAAGCATCCCATTGATGGCTACGACATCGGCGAAACCCTTGCACGTGGCGACACGCCTCGTGGGGATGAGCGTGTGTACTGGACGTACTACAATACGAATGAGCTGCAGGCGGTGCGCAAGGGGCGTTGGAAGCTAATCTTGCCGCATACATATCGGACATTGATTAACCAGCCGGTGGCTAAGGGCGGTAAGCCAGTCAATTACACCAATGTAAAGACGCCGCTGGCGCTGTATGACATTTATGCCGATCCGGGCGAAACGCTGGATATGTCGGCGAAGCGTCCGGTGGTCTTACGCGCGATGCTGGCGGAGGCAGAGCGTGCCCGGGCTGAGCTTGGCGATACGCTGACGGGAAAGGCCCGGGGACGTGGGACACGTCCACCAGGCCTCGTCTCGTAGTTAGGACAATGAGGCTTAGCGCTTACGCAGCTGTGCCAGCGTTCCACGCATAAAGCCGACTGAGTCTGCCAAGCCAACGATTGGCTCGGTATCGCTCTTCTCATATTCGATACCGATATTGCCGGTGAAACGGATATCGATGAGGGCTTTGAAGATGCCCGCGATGTCGAGGGAGCCACGCCCGACTTCGATAGCGGAGCCAACGGCCATCCCCTTTGCGCCAGCCTTGACATCTTTGAAATGCACATCATAGACGCGCTCACGGTACTTGCGAATCTGATCAGCCGGATTCTTACCGTTACGTGCAGCATGCCCAATATCGACACAGAGGCCCATCCGAGGGTTCATTTTCCCGATATGCCCCATCACAATGTCCGGGTCGCCAAATTTCTTATCTTCAGGTCCATGGTTGTGGATAGCGATGTTGATGGCATATTCCTGTGAGAGACGGTCAAGGAGCGGCAGGGATGCGATTTCCGGCGTACAGACCATGGTTGGTACACCAATGTCTTTACAGTAGACAAAGGCATCTCGGATGGCTTCTTCATTATCTGGAAGCGCGATGTTTCCTACACTGAGGGGCGTGATCCCGGCATCCATCCACTTTTGGTAGCCGGCTTTTCGCTCGGCTGCAGTGGATTTCCGTGGAAGATGTACATCCTTGATGGAGCAGGTCTCGATACCGAGGCGCTTGCAGACAGCGATTGCTTGGTCTGTCGGTACCATCCGGAGGGAGTACGTAGCGATACCGATGCGCAGAGGCAGCCCGGTGGACGATTGTTGTGTTAGGCGGGTAAGCATACTCTTAGTTACCACGCGGATGTGTGGAATCCTGCTACTAGCGCGGTGTTACCTTTTTGTTGGTCTATATATGGGCAGCCGAAAGTAGGAGTTTCAAAAGGAAAAAACCACCCCACAAGCTGTGGAGTGGTCGTTCAAGCTGCAAAAGTAAAAGCTTACTTCGCGGCGAGTGCTGCCTCGATGGCCTTGACCACGTCTTCAGCTGTTGGGTCTGTTGCTGGTTCAAAACGAGCAATAACCTGCCCATTCTTGTCGACCAAGAACTTACCAAAGTTCCACGCGATGTCGCCCTTGTACTTTGGAAGGGTTGTCAAATATTGGTACAGCGGGTGGATATCGGCGCCCTTGACGCTGATCTTGCTGAACATATCAAAGGAAACCTTGTAGTTGAGCGTACAGAACTGGGAGATTTCGGTGTCAGACCCGGGCTCCTGTCCACCAAAGTTGTTTGCTGGGAAGGCTGCGATGCGCAGGCCTTTATCCTTGTACTTTGCATAAAGCGTCTGCAACTTTTCGTACTGTGGAGTCAAGCCACACTTGCTCGCAACATTGACCACGAGGACAACATTACCCTTGTAGGCGCTGAGCTTCTGCTGCTTGCCATCGATGCGCTTCATCGTAAAATCGTGCACGCTCTTTGGTGCTGGTCCGCCGGCCTGCGCGCTGGTCACAACGCCGAGCAAGCCAAGTGCCAAAACTGTGTTCAAGATGTTCTTCATGTCCATCACCTCATCGCTGGAGTTACCCTAGCGTACCCTATATCTGCAGCAAACAATGCCCCAATAAGCTCCAACCCTCAGTGAGGCATATCAACCGACATCAGGCGCCCCTCTTCATTGCTGACAATCACTGTGTCGTTGTCATCGAATGCAACTGCCTCGCACTGGCCTGAGTCACGAATCACGACCTGTTGCTTCTTACCCTGCAGCAGCTTGTCAGACTTGCCATCCAGCGCAAAAAACCAAACACTTGCCTTTGGGAAATGGGTCAAAATGGCAAGGGTACGGCCATCGGGTGACACGGATGCTCCCGTAACCCAGCCACCCATATCCGGCAGACTGTCCTTCTTTTCGAGAACATTCACATCGCCTTGCAAAACCCGCGTTGGCATCGCATATAGCTTAGTCCCCGTCTGTGGAATCGAAATCTTTCCTGCCATCCGGTGCTTGGTCAGAAACCAAAGCCGCCCGCGGTAGTGGAAAACTGCCTCGCAGTCAAACTGCCAATTTTGCGGATCCGGGAATGCAGTCTGGTCAGGGTAACGGATACTGATACGTCGCACGGACGTAGCACGCTCGGCAGCCATCGGGTTCGGCTCGGGGACGATGTAGACGCCTAGATCACGCCGGGCATTTCCATTATTTCCGGTATCCGCGATGTAGAGGTTGGTGCCATCCGTGGTGATGTCCTCCCAGTCGTGGTTAGCGGCGAGATCCACCGGGATGCCCTGATAGAGCACCTTTGGATTTTTGGGATCGACTTTACCGGTACGGATGTCGCGTAAAAACGGCGGGTAGATGACACTGCCATCCAGCTTGACGGCAAATATCCGTGCACTGTCACCGGAGTCGTTATGTACCCACCATGTATCTTTGAAGTGCCGGCTCTTCACCAAGCCACTTTGCTCGTTTATCGGCGCGTGCTGGATGTTACCGGTGATGATTGGAGAAACAATGGTCGGAGGAACTTGTAACGCCGGTTGTGCATATGCAGCCCAGGCGGAAACAGCAACAACGGTCGATAGAACAAAGGCAGGTGCGATTCTCATAGCACCCGTATCTTACACCTAGCGATGGTGACTTTGTTGTTGACCGTGATTAGCCTCGATGTCCTTGAGCCGCGCGAGACGGGCTTGAAGCTCTAGTTCCGAAAGACGTTTATCAAAGGAGATATCAAACCCGGTGGATGTATTCCGCAGCTGTTCGAGCTCAGCACGTAGCGTTTCCAACTCGAACTGCATCGCATCACGCTGCTTGATGCTGGCTTTACCACTCTTACCCCCACCAGCACGCATCGTCTTGATCAGCGAACCCAACGCCGTAATTGGGATCCATCCAAACAGACATAGAATGACTAGGTGCTCTGTTGTCATGGATGTCCACCCCTCTGTAGCTGCTGATGACCCGATTCAGTACTAACGTCTGAAAGTTTGGAAAACCGGGCCTGCAGCTCGATTTCGGAAAGACGCTTGTCGAAAGACAAATCAAAGCCGGTCGCTGTGTGACGCAGCTGCTCAACTTGCTCATTCAATGCTGCAACCTGCGCTTTGAGTTGCTCTATTTCAGAAGACGATGCCCGCTTGGTGCCGCCGTCCTTGCCGCGGAACTCTTTGATTAGACTCTTGAGCGCCAATATCGGAATCCAGCTACCCAGGAGGAGGAGAAACGCCAGTGGCGGACCATCATGCATTGTCTTTTCCTACGCAGTTGTTAATGACTTTGTTCCCGGGCGTATGCCAAAGCCTCGCCAAGATCCAAGGTTCCGCTGTAGAGCGACTTGCCCATCACGACCGCTTCGATGCCATCTTTATGGCGAGCAACCAGCGCTCGGATGTCACTCATGTCACGCACGCCGCCGCTTGCAATCACAGGCTTTCCAACCGCCAGCGCAAACGCCGCAGTTGCATCCACGTTACACCCCTGCAACATGCCATCCCGGGAGACATCCGTGAACAAAAAGCGCTGCGCACCAAGGCCAACCATGCGGATGCCAAAGTCTTCGACGCGCTCGCCGGATGAAACCTGCCAGCCATGCGTTGCGACAAAGCCATCGATCATATCCGCACCAACCACAATATGATCGCCCGCGGCTCCGAGAATCTCTGCGATGCGCTCCGGGTCTGTCGCCGCGCTTGTCCCAACAACAGCACGGTCAGCACCTAGCGCCAGAATAGCCTTAACACGGTCCAAATTACGAAGTCCGCCGCCCACCTGAACGGGAACATCTACCGCAGCAATCATCTGCGCGATGACATCGTGGTTTACGGGAGCGCCCGTGCGTGCACCATCCAGGTCGACGATATGCACACGCGTTGCACCAGCCGCAGCAAAGCTCTTAATGACATCGATCGGATTGTCTGCAACCTGCTCGCGGGTTTCGAAGTCACCCTTGCGAAGACGCACAGCCTGACCGCTCATTAAGTCGATGGCTGGAATGGGATTAAACATTTGTACTCTCCGCCCAGGCGCGAATCAACGCAAGGCCGACATCCCCGGACTTTTCTGGATGAAACTGCACGCCGGTGATGTTTCCGCGCTGCACGGCGGATGCGTACCCGATGCCATGATATGTCGTCGCAAGGACATCGGATTCTTCGGCGGGCGTACAGTAAAACGAGTGGACAAAGTAGGCCATCGAGCCGCTGGGCACCGCCGCCGTCAGGGAGTTTTCCTTCTGCCACTCAATCGCATTCCAGCCAATCTGAGGCACCTTGGCCTGCGGATTCGTTGTATCAAATGACACGACAGACCCGGGAAGCAACCCAAGTCCCGCGTGCTCACCATATTCAAAGCTGACATCAAAGAGAAGCTGCATCCCGACACAAATGCCAAGAAACGGTCGTCCACTGAGGGCGGCATCACGTGCGACATCTTCCAGGCCATGGCTGCGCAGCGTCGCCGCCGCGGCACCGAATGCGCCAACGCCCGGCAGGACCACATGACTGGCCGCTTCGATGATGGCCTTGTCACTGGTGACTTCCGCCTGCTGTCCGACCGCTTCGAAGGCCTTTTGTACAGAGCGCAGGTTGCCCACTCCGTAGTCGATAATCGCAATCATAGCGAGCCTTTAGTGCTGGGGATACCGATGACGCGCGGATCGTTCGCGATTGCCATTCGAAGCGCGCGGCCAAATGCCTTAAATGCGCCTTCCACGACGTGGTGTGCATTCTTTCCCGCTAGCGACCGGATGTGCAGTGTCATCCCGGCATTTCGGGCAACGGCATGGAAGAACTCTTCGACCAGCTCAGTGGCAAAAGTCCCGATGCGTGAATCGCGAAGATCAAGGTCCACATACGCTTGCCCACGACCACTGAAATCGAGCGCGCAAAGCACAAGCGCTTCATCCATAGGGACAGTCGCATCCCCGTAACGCGCAATGCCCGCCTTGTCGCCAAGGGCCTCGCGCAAGGCCATCCCGAGGACAATTCCAACATCTTCAACCGTGTGGTGGTCATCGATGTGCAGATCCCCACTTGCGTTGATGGTCAGATCAACCAGCCCATGCCGGGCTATCTGTGTGAGCATATGCTCAAAGAAGCCAACACCAGTGGTGAGGGTGGATGTGCCCTGTCCATCGAGGTTGATGGAGAGGTCAATTGATGTCTCGGATGTTGCGCGCTGAATGCTTGCGGTACGTTGCGTAGTCACGCGTTATTGTATCAAGGGGGTTTCAGGCAGCGGGTTTACGAACAACGGTCGCAGCCGTCACGCCAAACGGAACGCTACAACAGCTGGCAATCGAATTTTCCATCCGCAGAACGCCCAGCAGAGCCCTGTTCAGCCACGTTGGTGTAGGCTTGATGTCCGAAACGGGTTTTCCCGAGTTCCGAAAAGGTCCGAGAACCCGCCGGATAAACCAGGTCATCGGGAGCAGGCTTGTCACCGTATAGGTCTTGTGCTGCACTGTGAATCCAGCCGCCTCGAGGCGCTGCGTAAGCAGTCCAAGCGTATAACGCCGGTGGTGATGCAGTGCGACATCGTGGCGACTCCAAAGCCCCTGATACGCTGGCACGGTGATCACTGCCACACCGCCAGGTTTTAGAACGCGAAAAGCCTCTTCCATGGCCTTGCAGTCATCATCGATGTGTTCAAAGACATCGAGGGCAACCACCGCATCAAAGCATGCATCCATAAAGGGAAGCTCGGTCCCACTGGCTTCGATGACATCTGTGTGCCCGCGCTCGCGGCAGAAATCTAGGGCCATTGGTTCGACATCAACGCCGGTGGTCGGTCCGATACCCCTGAGGGAATCGAGAATGCCTCCGGTACCACAGCCCAGATCAAGAATTCGAGGCTGGTCCTGTGGCCCGACAGCCTGCTTTAGAAGTGTTCGGGCAAACTCTCGCCTCGCGATAAACCACCAGTGGCCATCCTCGAGTGCATACATTTGGTGGTAGTAGGCGCTATCCATTCTCGGAGACATTCTCCCACACAGTTCCCGCCATCACCCGCCGGACCTCTGTGACATCCTGCGCAATCCGTGCCTTCAAGGCATCGAGGCTTGCAAACTTTTCGGTGCCTCGTATATGCCCGGCGATGCCAACGGTGAGCTCCGTGTCGTAGAGGTCGTCATCAAAGTCGAGCAGGTAGGCCTCAAAGGTAACCGGATTGCCCTCGGAGACGGTGGGGTTGGTCCCGATAGAAACAGCGGCCATCCGGCGGCCAAACGTGCCTTCCGCCCAGCCGGCATACACGCCGGGAACCGGCATCGCGAGGTCGTGCCCATGCGCAACATTCGCCGTCGGCCACCCCAGTTGACGCCCGAGCTGCTTGCCGCGCACCACTCCACCGGTCAGACTCCAGTTACGACCAAGTAGCGCCGTGACAGCACTTAAGTCGTTTGCATACAGTGCCGCGCGGACAGCTGTCGAGCGGACAGCGATGCCTTCGTGCATCACTTCATCCACGATGCGAACCGCGATTCCACGCTTCTCGGCAAACGCACTAATCGTCGTGACATCCCCGCTGCGCCCCTTGCCAAAGCGGAAGTCCACTCCGACAACAATTCCGGCGACATTTGCCTGGCCATCACATATGGATGCTAAGAAC
>JBEDDQ010000429.1:0-3049 GCA_041176185.1 Armatimonadota bacterium
GTCAACGCACTTCGAAAGGCGGGGGAGGGAATCACTCCGGAACAGTTTGAAGCCTGGAAGGCCGACATCGACCGTGCAAGGCATCCATTTGACTACATCGACCGTCCATCGGATGCACTGCTCCAAAAGGCTAAATCTCCACCGGATGTACAGAATGAGCCGAATCGACCCGATGAGAAATGACCATAGTAGGTTCGGGAGGACACGGCGGTCTGCCCCTACACGGAGGATTTGTCGTTGAACAGGCATTCCAGATTTCGAGTGAAGTCCTGTAGGGGCAGGCTTCCACGCCTGCCCGCGTACTGCGATGACCGAAACGCCAAAAAGGGCAGGCACAGAGACCTGCCCCTACGAGTGGCTATCGGAAATTCAAAAGGCACTTATGTTATTCGATGGACGGAATCCGTTTGGTTTCTCTGTGCGGGCGGACACTGCGGTCCGCCCCTACGCAGAGGATTTGTCGTTGAACAGGCATTCCAGATTCCGAGTGAAGTCCTGTAGGGGCAGGCTTCCACGCCTGCCGGCCCATCCACACACGGATATTGCCAACGTCTTCAATCGTCAATTTCGCAACTAAATGGCTAATTTTCGCTAGGAAGAAAAACGAAACGCACCTAATCGCATGGGAGCAAAACCCACACATCAGGACGGCCAACATTACAGTGCACAGCTCGGGACACAAAGCTCAGTCCAGCCCAAGATAAAAAGATCGCCAAGCGTGCAGCATTCCATGCGGCAAACTGCCGCGTGCCACTTGTCGACATAGCAGTGCGGAGCGACACGGCCGGGATTGGGTGGAAGATAAGCTGAACCGCTGTGTGCCGTGTTTCCTCATCATCCTGGATGCCAGCCAGCGCACGAATCGAGGCCACAAGGTTGTCTCGGTTTCCATCCTTGCTGATGGCATCATCAATCTGCAACACGGCATTCTGGGATGGCTTCGGTAGAACGAGCAACCCAATAAACGATGTTAACGAGAAGTAAAGCGATGTCAAAAGTAAGTTCGCAACGCTCCCCGTACCGCCTGCAAGAAGCACTGAAATCGTAAAACCAACGACATTCCAGCCGATGGCGAGTAACACACCGTTTCGCCGGAGCCCGGATGCAATCGCGTAACGGCGTCGACTTTCCATCACGTTCAGCAGCTTGTTTGAAAGCAGTGGTTTCCAGTGCATCGGCAAAACCACCGTCTCGCTCCCCAGAATTCCGGTGATCCCACCCGTTCCGTAGGGACCCTGTCCCGTCAGTCCATCCTGAGTGCGCGTAAGACCGCCGACAAACATAGCTAGCGGGAGCTGACACGTAACGAGGAGCAGCTGCAGTGCCACAAACATCAAGATTACACCGACATTTCCGAACCGTACGTGCATCTCGATGAGCGCCAGCCCACAAGCGACATAGACACAACCCTGCGCGAGGATGCCACGCACAAGGCGATATGCGAAGTTTCCAAGCTGCGGAACATCACGATGAAAGATACGCTCGAGCAGATAGCCACCGATGAAATCAAAAGGCAATGCGACCGCGGCGTATAGCCCAAAAATAAGCAAAAGCCCTACTGCGGTATCTGTGATGTTGGTCGGTGACATCGAAAAGACCTGCTGCGGCAACCTCAGCGCGAGGGCAAGGACACACATTGTCACCATCGAGCCTACGGTTGTAATCCCCAAAAACAGTCGAGCGCGGGCGTACGTCACTTGCATTCCTCAGTCATTTCCAGCAGTCTGGTGTCAATGTAGCTATGACGCGATTACATCCACAGCGCATGCACACTGCATAAACAGTAATGGTGGTGATGCCAGTTCCACGAACTATTCGGACTTGCTTGGATTCAGGCGGAATTCGCTTCGCGCACCATTACTGGATTTACCGTGCCATGGCGCCCGACTAGCTCTAATGCACGGTGACTCTAGTTCCAAAATTGTGGCATGCCTAAGACGAGCAGCCCCCGTTGACGTCACATCTACAAATGGATAGAATCTGACCAATCGGTCAATTAAGTTCCACGGCAGCGTCGCATGGATACCAACATGACAACCAATCGCATCACATTCTGTATCGCAACCACTCTCGCCGCAGCACTCATCGCTGCAGCAGCCCGCGTCCCCACAAAAGCCGATGCTCGCATCATGGAAACTGATTCGTCCACCGGTCACGCTGCGTTCCTAAGCCCACACATCCACCCCATCGAGACCACAAACACGCTGGTCTATGTCGCAAACACGCCCGCGGGAACCATCGATGTCATCGACCAAAAAACACAGACCATCACCAGCCGCATCCCGGTTGGAATTGAGCCTGTCACTGTCAAACTCCGCCCGGATGGACGTGAGCTGTGGGTGTCGAATCACATTTCTGACACCATCAGCGTCGTTAAGATCGAACCTGGGAACCCGTTTCATCACACCGTTATCGCAACGATACAGGACATCGATCCCGCCACCGGCTCGACGCGCTTCGATGAACCATGCGGCATCGCCTTCGCAAGCGACGATAAAGCCTATGTCGCTCTCTCATCAGAGAACAAAATCGCCGTTATCGACACCAAGACACGTGCGATTTCGAAATACATTCCTATCCCTGCGCAGGACCCACGCAACATCGCCGTCCGGGATGGCAAGCTCTACATCACTGCATTCGAGTCGGGCAATCAGACCCAGCTCTCGGGTGGCGTCAAGCCGCTTGGGAGTGAGCTGGCCACCTTCGATGCCTACCAACACAGCATTCTGAACAACAATGTGTTGTCTATTGGGCACAAAGTCGACATCGTCAAAAACCCGGCCGTCCCCGACCGCGACCTCTTCTGCTTCTCGACCGTCAATGAAGAGCCACTGAGTGTTACATCCACGATTGGGACGCTGCTCTATGGCCTTGATGTGACATCGAATGGGACCGTTATCATCGCGCAAACGGATGCCCGCAACGATGCAAACGGCAAGTCAGGCACCAAAAAGCATGGCCTAAAAGAGCTAGAAAACCGGCCATTTTTAAACCGCATTTCGCTTATCACTCAGGGGAAGACGGGTACCAAGGCAGAGATCAGGCATAT
>JBEDDQ010000430.1:0-4921 GCA_041176185.1 Armatimonadota bacterium
CATTAATGCTGGGTGTGGCTCAACGCATACAAGCCAGCTGGTCGAAATGGTTCAATCTCTCGGATTCGATCTTGGCATCTCCTTTGATGGTGATGCAGACCGGGTCCTATTGTGTGACCACAGGGGAAGAATCCTCACGGGTGACCATCAGATACTGATGAATGCGGAGCTGTCTAAGTTCCACGATGGAAAGGCTGTCGATGCGGTCGTAGGTACGGTGATGAGTAATCTCGGCCTCGATGACCGCCTCCGAAAATCTGACATCAGACTCCTCAGATCAGCAGTTGGAGACAGAAATGTAGCAGAGCTGATGCGTCAATCAGGTGCGACCATCGGTGGAGAACCCAGCGGGCATATCCTGCTACATCATATATCGCCAGCCGGTGATGGCATCTTGGCAGCGCTCCAATGTTTACGAATACTCAAGCGAACCGGGACGACGGTTGCAAATTGGATAGATGAAATCGTCCCCTACCCACAGAGACTCCTCAACCTACGCGTAACGGACAAGTATGCTTGGGAATCATCAAGTACGGTGAAGGCTGTTATCGCCGATGCTGAGGCTGCCCTTTCCGGGAATGGGCGCATTCTTGTTCGCGCAAGTGGTACCGAGCCGACGGTTCGGGTGATGGTCGAGGCGCGCTCACAGGATCAGGTTGACTATTGGGTTGAACATGTAGCGGATGCCATCCGCAAAGCGGGGAGCGACAATTCTTGAATGACACATTGTTTGGTGGCTATGCCGTTATTCTCCTGTTAGGGTTTATTGCTTATGGCCAAGCGGTAAAGCGTTTCTGGTTGACAGGAGTGAAGCTGACACTGGCAGGCGTTTTTCTTGGGCTTCTCGGTGTCACGGGGTCCTACTTCACCATGTACATGGCTGCGAAAGGGAAACCTCTCGCACCGATTGCGATCGTCATCAATGCCGCGATGATTGCCGTGGCAACGGGAGTATCCATCGCCAGTGGTCACCGCCAGCAAGCCAGTCGTGACTTTTGGTCGGGAACTGTCCAAGGTTGTTCTATTCGTATGCAGGTTGGCCCACTCCCAGCCGTGAAAGGGATTGGGATTTGGGTTATTCCGACCCTTACCCGAATATCAGAGTGGACGGGATTATCCGGACCAGCGCAGCAGCTGCTCGGCAAGGAAGTCCGCAGTGTGCTAGAAGCCAGCAAGGATGCGAAGGTAGGTCAAGTGGTCGAGACCGCTGGAAGCGGACTGGGCTCGCAGCGCGTAGCCTGGGTTCCAATCCAGTCCCCCAAACAAAAAGCCAAATCAACGGATTTGGTGGGTGCCTACCGAGCCGGCCTGAGGGTTGCCAGAAAACAGAACCTGACAGCGGGTCTACTTGTGGGCGGTATCGCCGGTATCACCGTTGAACAGAATGTCGATGCCATCCTCACGGTATTGCAGAGCATGGAGGAAGGATCAACGGTGGTTCTTAGCTCTCCGGATACCAATATCTTGGAGAAAGTCAAAGAGAAGTTGATGAACTTGACGGCTACAACTGGTCCAGATGGCATTGCTCCGGGAGGATAAAAGCAACGATGATGGTTTGCGGTGTTAGCACTGAAAATTGTTCAAGTATAAATCACTGACAACAATACATAAGAGATTGACATGAAAACTGCCCTTCAGGTCGGTATCCGGATAACGGAAAATACGGATTGATAAAGGTATAATCGCACGGTTTGTCCTGTCGGGGACAGCCCGTAAGTTGGACGGGTTTGAAACGGAGAGTTCAGATGGCCAAGAAGCCTACGCTAGATTTAACGAAATATGTCCGCTTCTATGAGCAGATGGTTTACATCCGCGAATTTGAAGAGCTCATCGGAAAAGAGTGGAACAATGCAGCTGCCCACGGTATGGGAGGCTATATGCACTTGTATTCCGGTGAAGAGGCTATCGCTGTAGGTTTGATTGGTGGAATGGATTTGACAGCTGGAGACTGCTTCATCGGTCACTACCGTGACCATGGTTATGCTCTCGCTGCAGGATCAGATCCCGGCGAGGTTATGGCGGAGATCTGCGGAAAGTCGACGGGCTGTTCCAAGGGTAAGGGTGGCAGTATGCACATCTGCGATGCGGCCCGCGGTTTCTACGGCGGCTATGGAATCGTCGGCGGCAACGTCCCTATCGCACTCGGCCTCGGCTGGGCAATCAAGTACCGTAATCAGAAAAACGTCTGTGCGTGTTTCTTCGGGGATGGCTCGATGAACCAGGGTGCATTCCATGAAACGCTGAACATGGCGCAGCTGTACAAGGTACCTGTCATTTTCGCTCTCGAGAACAATGGCTACGCGATGGGAACATCCATCGAACGTAGTCACGCGAATCAAAACCTTCGTAGCAGAGTTGATTCGTTTGCGATGCGTTCAGTAACCATCAATGGTCAGGACATTTTCGAAGTCCATGAGCAGATGGCGCAGATTATCCAGGAGATGAAGGACGATCCTCATCCTGTGTTCGTTGAATTCAAGACGTATCGCTACCATGGTCATGGCGCTGCAGATACCCCTGTAACACAGTCAACCTACCGTACACGCGATGAAGTAGCGCGTGCCAAGGAAGAAAAGGACCCAATCAAGTTTGCACAGGCAAAACTGGTTGAGGCTGGCGTCCTAACCAACGAAATGATCGCAGACATTCAGGCTCGAGCATATGCATCGGCTGAAGCAGCGATGAAATTCTCGGATGATTCTCCATACCCAGATCCAAGTGAGCTTATTAAGGATGTGTACGCATAATGGCTAGATTGCGCTACGCGGATGCGATTACATCCGCCCTTCGTGAAGAAATGCTCGCCGATGACAGAGTGTTTATCGCTGGCGAAGAAGTTGGACAGTACCTAGGCACATTGGGTGTCACGAGTGGATTCCTCAAGGAATTCGGCCCGATGCGCGTGGTGGACACCCCTATCTCAGAAGTTGGAATCCTAGGACTTGGCATTGGTTCCGCGATGGCTGGCCTCCGTCCGGTCTGTGAAATGATGCGTATGGACTTTGCGATGGTCGCCTATGACCAAGTCATCAACCATGCTGCAAAGATTCGATACATGTTTGGCGGCCAGTTTAAGGTACCGATGGTCATACGTGGCCCATCGGGAGTTGGTCGCCAGCTAAGCGCTCAGCATTCCCAGAGCCTTGAGGTGTTATTTGCCCATGTCCCAGGCCTTAAGGTCGTCGTTCCGGCAACCCCGGCGGATATGAAGGGCCTTCTCAAGACGGCGATGCGGGATGAAAACCCGGTAATCGTCATGGAAGCGCTTCGCCTCTACTTTGAAAAACCGGATGTCCTTGATGCAATCCTTCCTGGGCTTAGTGAAGTTCCGGATGATCCAGACTTTACGGTTCCGTTTGGCCAAGCAAATGTGCTCAGAACAGGTACCGATGTAACACTGATTGGTTATTCCACAATGACGATTCAGTGTCTGAAGGCTGCGAATATTCTTGCTCAAGAAGGCATCTCCGCCGAAGTCATTGACTTGCGAACCCTCCTCCCACTTGACATGGCCACTCCGATTGCGTCGATCAAGAAGACGCATCGCGCGGTAGTCGTGCAGGAACAATGGGGACTTTACGGCTGTGCAGCTGAAATCAGCGCCCAGATAGCAGAGCGTGCGTTCCATGATCTGGATGCGCCTGTACAACGCGTCACGGGAGCATTCGTTCCTATGCCATATGCACGTAACTTGGAAAACATTTCGTTCCCAAGCGAACATGACATCGTAATCGCTGCAAAGCGGACTTTAGGAAGGTAACCCCATGGCAGATGTCATTATGCCGAAGCTCGGCGATGCGATGGAAGAAGGCAAGATTGTCCGGTGGCTTAAGAACGTCGGGGATGCCGTCAAGGCGGATGACCCGGTCTTCGAAGTAGAAACCGACAAGACAAATGTCGAAGTTGGCGCCGATACCGCAGGTGTACTTGAATGGATTGGCTATGCCGCAGGTGTTTCCGTGCCTGTTGGAAAGCCAATTGCACGCATTGGCGATGGTTCAAATATCGATAAGTCGATTCCAACCGCGGACACAGCACCCGGTGCTGCAGCTGTGCCGGCCACACAAGTAGCCGCTGAGGCACCAGCTCCTACTGCAGCGGCACCTGTACCATCTCAATCTGCTGTTATTACTGCGATTGCATCCGATGGTTCATGGAAGCCGTTTGGAGATTCACTTGCCTGTGCCCTCCCTGAGGGACTTGGCGGATCTGCCAGTGTCTCTGGCGAGCCTGTTCTGATTGAAACGACATCGGATACTGCGCATGTCAAGGCTAGTCCATTGGCCCGTGCAATCGCCGCTGCAAACCATGTCAGCTTGAGTTCAATCTCCTCGTCAGGTCCCATCAAGGATGCTGATGTACAAGCTGTAATCGCTGGGGCGACGGCTGTAACAAACGTGGCACCAGCTGCTAACGCAGTTGAGGTGCAAGACTACAATGCGATGCGCCGAACCATTGCAAAGCGCTTGACCGAGTCTAAACAACAAGTCCCACACATCTACGTCACTGTAGAAGTTGACATGGAGGCTTTGTTGACCATACGTGAGCAGCTAAACAGAAACGCTGGCGGTGCTATCCCCAAGGTTTCTGTGAATGACCTCATCGTCAAGGCGAGTGCCTGTGCACTTATTGAAGTGCCAGTTGTCAACAGCAAGTTCGACAACAATCAGCGCATCATCTCGAAGTCAGCACACATCGGTGTTGCTGTTTCGTTACCAGATGGTTTGATTGTGCCAGTTGTCAAGAACGCTGATGCTCTGTCGGTGCGTAATATATCCCGCGCTGTCAAGCAGCTCGCTGACAAGGCTCGTTCCGGAAAGCTGGCACCAAGCGAGTACCAAGGTGGAACGTTTACGATTTCTAACATGGGAGCTATCGCAGACGTTGAAAACTTCGCGGCAATCATCAATCCAGGTGAAGG
>JBEDDQ010000431.1:0-5265 GCA_041176185.1 Armatimonadota bacterium
GCGGAGATCCAATCCTTGGTCCAAACGATGTCCCGGCGGCGGATGACTACCCGATGAACATCGGGGTCGCGTGGTGCGAATTCACCGGAGGCGACTGGGTACACCTCGCGAGCCACGGACAACACACCGACATCACCACAAAGCTCGCCGCATCTGATAGCTCCGATGGAACCCGAACGATCACCATGGTCTACTCCATCCCATCATCCGGACACACCATCACCGAGCGCTATGACCTCTCGCTTACCGGTGTTGATGTGAGTATCACTGTGGATGGTGCTGTGGAAGCCCTGACGCTGACCTATCCCTGCCACGTCTCAGATGGCAAGCTATCTCCTCAAATACTCATCGACGGGACAGTTCTGCAAACATCCGTCGACGGCACAACACGCACCTTCTCTGTCACAACAACGGGTGCTAGTCCGCTAACCATGCAGGATGAAAAAGTCGCTTATCGCAACGGCTATGTTCAGTGTGTGACATCCACCATCCCAGGACGAACGATTCAGTACTCGCTTATGGATGGCAGTCTTTCGGCGCCAGCAAGCTTTGGAATCGGACGTGGACTTGGGCGTCTGTCGCCAAATCTCTGATTCCCGTTGGTCTATTCAAGGGTTTTGTAAAGCCACATCGCACCGCACAGCGTAAGTGCGTGTGGTACAAATGCGCTCAATGGTGCGGGTAACAGCCCAGCACCTGCCGCCGCTTGGAGTAACAACAACGTGTTCCAGGTCACAAATGCCAGAATGATGCTGACTAAAATGCCCGCAAAGCTTCCCGCCTGACTGAATCGGATGGCAAGCGGCGGACAGATGATCGCAAACGCAAGGCACATCGTAGGTAATGCGATTCGGAACCACAGGGATGCCTCAATTCCGTTCAGCTTTGCGATATCTCCCTGATTACGCGCAGCCCGCGACATCGTGGCAAGCTCCAAAAGCGTCCGCGTACTCGCATCCCCGCCAATCAGGCTTGGCACACTCACAAAGTCAAGCGTTACGGGGACATCCCGCATCGCAAATCCGACCTCACTCTCCAGCATCCCCTTCGGCCCATAGGTGTGCACCACCCCACCCTTTAGCATCAGATGACCGCGTGTATAGGTGCCTAATGGAGCGGTTATCACGGATGTGCCTTTGACGATAATGACATCTAAGAGCTGACGGGCGGTTTTCCCGGCGGGCATCGATGCACTAAAGGCTACCAACTGCCGCGTCTTGGCATCCGGGAGCGCACCCGCAAACAAGGTTTCCTGGGGGCTTGCAAAGATGGGCTGGCCTCCTGCGGCGATACGCGGCGCGATATCTGTGAGGCCGAGGGCGATGACAGCCATGACTGCGCCCATAAATGTGAGTGAGCGGTGAATCTGTGGGAGGCGCAGTCCGGCGGCGCGAAGGGCTATCGTTTCGTTGTCACGACAGATACGGTTGGCAGCGAGGGAACACCCGAGAGCACAGGCGATGGGCATCGCGAGGGAAATTACCTGCGGCAGCGCGCGGAGAATCCGCATCCCAAGAAGATCCGGCGACATCCCCGACCGTCCCGCGCCGCCAAGTTCCTGCTGGAGCTGGAGCAGGATAATCATGATGGTGGCAATCAGGAGACTGAGGATAAGCGGTATGAGCGCTTCGCGGAGGACATAGCGGTCGGTTCGGGTCATTCCGCCCTCCGGATACCGATGATGCCTGCGATTACGAGGATGCCTGCCGGGAGCGCGGGGACGAGGATTGGCGCGATGATGCCGCGGATGGAAAGCGTTTGCAGAACGAAGAGGCTTAGTTGGGCGAGCGCAACGAGTGCGAGAGCGCCGACGACGGCAGCAAAGGGGCCATGGTTCCGGGTGCGGATGGCGAGTGGGATGCCGCAGAGTGCGAGTCCGATGCAGATGAGCGGGATGGCTGGTTTGCTCTGAAGCGCAGTCTCGAGCTCGCGTTTACGCTGTGGGTCTGCGGAGAAGCGTAGCATCGCCTCGATATCCGCCCGTGAGCGGTTTTGCAGCTGCTCGCCGCCGCTGGTAATCACACCGCTTTGAAAGTCGGCATTTAGCGCAAGGAGCTGTCGGTCCGCATGGGCATCCCAGATTGTGCGGCCATTCATGTCGAGCGCGTGGATGCTGGCATCATTTAGGATCCAGGTGCTGTTTCGGTATTCGGCCATCGGGGCGATCGTGATGCGGGCCGAGCCACCATCCGTGCCGCGGTCGAGCACGGTAACCTGCTCCATTTTGAATGCGGTGCGATCCAGCTTGCGTGTCTTCCACCAGGAAAGGGTGATTGGGCTGACATTGAATGTCAATGAGCGGTCGATAGTCGTGCTTGGGAGAGCGGTCAGCCACCCTTCGACATTGGTTTGTGCGGCCCAGGTCCGAGGGACGATGCGTTCGGTGAGCGTAGATGCAACCAAGGCGCAAATGCATCCGAGGGCGATAACGGGTGCCGCCTGTCGGATGATTGGGATGCCGGCGGCGCGGAGGGCCGTCGTTTCGCCATCGCGTGTCAGGCGCGACCACGCTAGACCGGGTGCGAGTGCACAGGCAACTGGGAGGGCAAGCTGCATCGCGGTCGGGATATTGAGGATGAGTAGCCTCCCGACGAACGAGAGCGGCCACCGTTCGCGGAGGAGCTGTTCGAGGATGGCGTAGAGGGTGTTCCCGACGAGCATCACGAGGAAGAGAAACAGACCGATGGCTAGCGGCGTGATGAGCTCGCGGGTGATCATTCGGTCGTGGATGCGGAACACTGGCTAGATTGTACGGGGTGGGGTGGGGTGCGCCAACTGAACGCTGGAAATGTCTTACTCCCGTGTACCCACTGCGTGTAAAGTGATACACTGAACGCAGTGAATAATCCCCTTCCGCATTTGCCGCCGTTTGAAATCAAGCCATCCCATGTACCAAGTGCGTTTGTCGTGGCCCAAGGGGAGAACCCAGTGGCGAACAAATTAATCATCACGGGCAAGGATGCTGGTCGTGAGCTGCGCAGGGCGATTGCGGCGTATGTAGAGGATTTGGAGCCAACGGGTGTCTGTGTCCTGGACATCGATTTGTCAGGGGTGCTGATGCTCGATGTCGCGGTGGCGTTTGAGCTCAACAAAGCGCGGACATCGGTGCAGCTCATGGAAGATGGCATCGGGTGTTACCTCGTTCTGCGTGGGGTCAGCGTCCCTCTACGGGAGACCTTGCGAGCTCTGATGCGTTATCTTGAGACGGTTTGGGTTGTTTACATCGATGGCAGTGACACCCCGGAGGTGCTTGGCGAGCTAAGCCGTGAGCTGCGCGAGACGTGGGAGTTTGCGGTGGAGAGAGGGTCTCTTGATGCATCCGCGTTTGATGATATCGCGGAGAAATCGGGGATGAAGATAGCCGCATCCGCGCGTTCCAACCGCCTCACAAGCCTGAGTCAGCTGAATCTGTTGGTGAAGGCATCGGAGTCTGGTTTCGATGGCTCAAATGGAGATACAGGGGTCCAGCGTGTTGGCCGTAGCCGGATGTTTTATCCGGTCTGTTGATGGTTTCCGCTTTCTCAAGGGGCAATGTTTATCCAAACCGAGGCTTAGTTAGCACGATCGACGGTTGAGGAGTGGCGTAGTGATTAGCACAAACAACGTATTACGGATGGTTCGTGTTTCGCTAGGCCTGAATATCGTTGTACTTGTGCCGGTATGCTCTGTCTTGATCTTGAATGTCACTCCATTTGTGGATGCCTGGGGCCTGGCTACGCCTGCGCGTGGGATTCTGCTGTCGATGTATCTGAGCATCATGATCCTGTCTGTTGGCCTGTGGAAGCAGCGGAATCCGATATTGGTTGCTCCGCTACTTGCGATGCAGATTTGCTACAAGGTGACGACGCCGATCACCGTCGGGACGATTACCAATCCTGTGGTCATTAGCAATCTCGCTATTGCGAGTGTGCATGCGATAACGCTTTGGCTAGTCGTGGCACACCACAGAAATACCACCAAGTAAGCTGACTTTTAGCTGTTACGCTGCGCTTACGCTTGGTCTATAGGGATGCCATTTGCTGGTTAGCCAGCTCCCAAAAACTTTTTTCAAACGCCCTTTCCGGATTCCTCACACGCAGCAGAGTTTATTCACATGCAGCCACCAATCCTATAATTTGCTCCCGGTTGGTTTGGCTGTATATTGACATATGTGTATTCACTGAATATAATGAAATATAGTTTGATGTCCGAGGATATTTGAAATGACACCTACTCCACGAAACCGCTTTGCCCACCGTCGAAACGCAGCCCCCATCATGTTGGCATGTCATGACCTACGGCCCAAGATGGTTAGCAGGCTTCGGAAGAACGGGTGTCCGGAGGACCAGGCTCAGGATGTCGTTCAGACTCTCATCTACGATGCCATGCTTGCGTACAACCCGTCAGTCAATGCAAATGCGCATGCCTACCTTTGGTCGCAGCTCACTTGGTACATCAAGCGCTACTATGCAAGCAAGACGCGAGATTGTCAGCGTTTCGTTGACACCGTCAATGAGCTGGAAAAGACTGATTGGCTCGATGAGCATGCAGCGAAAGACCGTCTCATTGCCGACATGATCACCGATCAGAGTGTTGCGAAGCTGATCTATTCCGCGGTGTCCCCGGATGACTTTCCGATACTGGATGCCATTGGCTTCGAATGGTCGACTATCGAGCTTGCTGATGCGTTAGGGGTTTCACTCGAGGCTGCCCGCGCACGCAAGTCCCGTCTCATCAAGACACTTCGGCAGCGCTTTGCGACAGAAGACATCCTTTCCTAGCAATTTCCGTAAAACCTCCCTCACAGATGGCGCCTGACTCTCCTGACACTTGCTATACTTAGAGTGTTCAGGACGGTCAGCGTTGTCCGCCACACCTGGGAGCCTATCTGCATGCCGAACCTCCGTTCCTTACCTGTTTCCAAACATCAAAAATCCGCACTTCGTCTCGCCAGTTTCGCCGCCATCACGGCAACATCTGTCGTACTCTCGTTCGCTGCGCCAAGCGGAAGTGCCAAACCCACAGCGAAATCTCCAAAGCCAAACCCGGATTACGCACGTGACATCCGCCCAATCCTTGCGAGAAACTGCTTTAGCTGCCACGGAGCGGATGATGGAAAACGTCAGGCCGGTCTGCGCCTTGATACACGAAGTGGTGCCATCCAGGCTCTCAAATCTGGCGGAAAGGCGATTGTTCCCGGCAAGCCAGCGAACAGCGGTCTGATGCAGCGAATTACGACAACATCCGCCGCAACCCTGATGCCTCCACCGGAAACCGGTCACAAAG
>JBEDDQ010000432.1:0-3505 GCA_041176185.1 Armatimonadota bacterium
CCGTTGAGAGCCGTTTTGGGATGGGGCTGGGTCCAGAGCCTGTCTGGGTGGGGTTTGGGAATGATGCAATGGTGCCCGCGGGGGCGGTGCGGCTTTAGAGCCCCGCTCTGGAAATCGAACCAGAGCGGGGCATAAACACCTACTTGTATTCAGCCGCAACCTGTCCAGCGCGTAGCTGACGGTTTGCAGCAGTACACGGAACAGTCCTGGAGTTAGTACAATTCCAGAGATCATTTGGCCAAATAGTTGCCTGAGGCTTCATTGCTTTTGCATGGCCATCCGCAAACAGGAAGTTTGACATCTTCGCGTGGGCCTGAAGCCAACCCTCTCCGGCGGAAACGCCTTCTGGTTGGTTTGTCACCCAGTTTCGCATTACCGTTCCGCTGTTTATCGTCTGCCAAGCGTTGTTCCAAGTGGAGTCCATGTAGCGCCCCTTGTTCTCATTAACGGCGATTGCATCTGCAGGGGACTCAATCGCGGACAGAGGACTTGGGCCTTCGAACTTGAATTGTCCTATGACCTGGCGGTTCACGATGTAGTGCATCGGGATCAGAACCTGTGGCGTCCCAAAGAACATCGCACGCCAGTTTTCTCGCTTCTTGAATCGGTTGGATGGACACGTGTAGACATCCGAGTTCTTGATGTATGGAAGTATCATCCAGTTCCACGTGTAGGCTGGGCCAGGACCCGGGTCAAAGTTTGCCGCAGGACCGTTACCAAGCCAAGATGATGGCAAGAGCTCGTCATAGTCCTGCGTGTACATCATCAATCCATAGCCAATTTGCTTCATGTTGGACAAACAGGATGTCTGTCTTGCTTTTTCTCGTGCCTGTGCAAAGACGGGAAACAGGATTGCAGCTAGGATGGCGATGATGGCGATTACGACGAGTAGTTCGATGAGCGTAAACCCAGAACGATTACGTGTGTTCATAAATCAAAGCTCCTCATTGAGCAGATATTCCGGGTCTATGCCGGTAATCTCAGATTAGAATCAGTTGGTGCGATTTCCTGCAAACCAGACTGCAGTGTTGCTACACATTTGTGTGGATTACGATGTTTTTTCGGTTCTGTAATACGCAACCTCGATAATCGGTCTTCGACCAGAAGAGACTTGTTGTGGAGGACATTGCCAAACGTTGTCGAATCAGCAGTTATGGCATCCATCACCCGACGAGACATCCTGCGAATCGCATCCGCGACTGGCGCCGCCGCCGCACTTCCAGCTGTACCTGTGCAAGCTGAGACCATTGAAGAGACACTTTCATCAAATGCGCCGAAGACGAACATCGTCTACATCCTGATTGATGACCTGCGTCACGACTGTCTCTCCATTGCCGGGCATCCCTATGTCGAGACGCCAAATATCGACAGGTTGGGAAAAGAAGGTATCTGGGCACGGAATGCCTGCGTGACAACCGCTCTTTGTTCACCAAGTCGATGCTCGACGCTGACAGGGATGTACGCGCATAACCACAGGGTTGTGGACAATAACAATCCTGTTTCCAAAGACCTTGTATTCTTTCCGCAGCTCCTTCAAAAGAAGGGCTACAAGACGGCATTTTTTGGCAAATGGCATATGGGTGGCGACTCGGATGCACCGCAGCGTGGCTTCGACCACTGGGTGAGTTTCCGCGGGCAGGGAACGTATATGCCGAACCCAGGTGGGTTGAATGTCAATGGCACAAAGGTTTCACAGAAGGGCTATATCACCGATGAGCTCACCGATTACACCATCGGCTGGCTGGAGTCACTGCCCAAGGATCAGCCATTTTTTGCGTATGTAAGCCACAAGGCTGTTCACTCAAACTTCGTGCCCGCAGAGCGCCACAAAGGTCGCTACGCTGGAAAATCAATCCCGACACCTGTTTCGCAGGCAAAGGATATCGATCCACAGGGGCGCCCACGCTGGGTAAGCGATCAACGCTCCAGTCATCATGGGGTCGACTTTCCGTATCATGGTCAGCTGGATGTTCAAGAATACCATCGTCGTTATTGTGAGACATTGCTAGCTGTTGATGAATCAGTTGGCCGAATTCTAGCTGCTCTTGATAAGAAGGGGATCCTGGACAACACACTTGTGGTCTTTATGGGGGATAACGGTTTTGCCTTTGGAGAGCATGGGCTGATCGATAAGCGGACGGCATATGAGGAATCGATGCGTGTTCCCCTGCTGATGCGCTGTCCGTCCCTGTTTGCTGCAGGAACGGCGCTCCCACAGGTCGTTGCAAACATTGACCTTGGCCCGACATTCCTCGACATCGCGGGTGTGAAGGCACCATCCAACATGGATGGCCGTTCGTATCTGCCTCTCCTTCAGGGTAAGCCGGGTGTTGCGTGGCGGGATGGCGTACTCTACGAATACTACTGGGAGCGTAATTTCCCGCATACTCCTACGGTGCATGCGTTGCGGACGGAGGAATGGAAGTACATCCGGGTACAGGGCCTCTGGGACTTGGATGAGCTCTATAACCTGAAGAATGACCCATTGGAGACGAAGAATCTCATCCGTGACCCGAAGCATCGTCAAGTGGCAGCTAAGATGAATACACAGCTCTTCAAAATGTTGCAGCAGACGGGTGGGATGCAGATTCCGTTGCTTCCGGATTTGGGCGGTCAGGCAGACTTGCGAGCTCCGGGAGACAAGCGCGCGGCTGATTTCCCGGATGCGTTTATCGCCAAAGAAGCAAAGCCACTGGCTTAGCGCATCGGAGTAAATGGGGCCGTAGGGCCCCATCAGACTTACGGCTTTGGTTTGGCTGGAGGACCTTTTTCGATGAGGAGCTCTTCAATAAACCGTGTCAGTTTTTTATAGCCGCCGGCGCCCTGCCATTCCAGCTCGCCATTCCAGTAGTAGCGTACGCGCTGTTGTTTATCGATCAGATAGACTGTCGGCCACATCGATTGTTGCCACCGCTTCCAGTTCTCCTCTTTTGGATCTATGAGGACTGGGTACTCAATCTTGTTCTTCTTGACTTCAGCGACTACACGCTCAAACTTACGTTCATCCTCGAGCTCAGGCGTATGGACGCCTACCATTTGGAGACGGCCATCCGAAAACTCCTTGCGGTAGGCATTCCACCAGCTCTGGTAGTGGGGGAGGTTTCGCTTACAGTTGATGCAGCCAAATGTCCAAAAGTGGACGATGGAGACGTTTCCGGGAGTAAACGTGATTGGTTTTTCTGTATTTAGCCAGTCGGACTTGGTACCGGTCAGCGTGGGTACAGGGTGGATGAGTGTGACGAGGTGGCCATCACGTTTTGCGGTAGGTTCTTGTCGGCGAAAAAACATTTCTATATCCTTTGCTGTCTTTGACCTTGGAGGTTGAGAACATCTTCAAATTTGTATCTTCTGGTAGGAGGCCGAATTCCTATAGATGCAAACTTACACTGGCAGCCTGCCGGCGACGGAATGGTCTTTGATTTCATCGACTGTGACCTCGCGACTAAGCTCATCTGAGAGCTAAATCCCATCTGAATCGGCCATACCGCGCTTCATCAGACCATCG